>DASWXM010000001.1:0-5280 GCA_036405515.1 Saccharimonadales bacterium (SeqCode)
GACGAGTCGAACTGTACCGTCGCTATAACGCACCACCATATCTGTTGCCGATCGAGGGTCAAAGGTCGCCTCAACAGGAACCACTTTTCCTATCGGCTGCACCGCAGTAGTCTTTTCGGGAGCATCAGTGTCGACTAATAGGAATTCGCGTTCTTTTCCGTATGTATGCTCCAATATAAGATGCCTGTCATTTCGGCTCCATTCCACGAAAGAATAGCTATGTTTTACACTTTTTTTGCCCTGCGCAACAACACCGGATGGTATCACTACTTGCTTTTCCATAATCTCATTCGCATCCGTCAGTGGCGCAAGTATAATTGATGGCTTTGTAGTATCAGGAAGTAAAGCCATGTAGTTACCCGAAGCACGCACAAGCGTATCTGCGAGTACGGGGAATGATTTTACGGACGAAGTGGAGCGATTCGTTGGCACAAGTCGTGCCGAGTCAAGCCATAGCACCGTACCAGCACGGACGGTGATACTCTTCTGCCAAAGATCATAGCCTGGTCGTTCCATTTTAACGAGGTAATCTCCCGGGTAGAGAGTTATCTTACTACGGGTTGGATTAGCTAGCTGTGCGGCGCCAACCGTTACTTTTGCGCCAGTAGGCTGTGATATGAACTGAACCAAGCCACCCTGTACGATCGTACCGTTATCGCGATTAAATCGATACCCAAGCATTAAAAAGATTAAAGAGATGGTCAATGTAATAATGGCAAGTACCATGATCACGTAGCGTATTATGCGCCAGATCAATGCTTGACGCCGTTCGGCTTGTGTTTGCATACCACTAGTATAGCACTCAGTACCGCAAGTGAGGCGACTGACGACAGAAAGTACTTGCCAAATTGTTGTGCTAATGATTATTATAGACAATAGACAAAGTTTCCGGAGGGGAAAGAGGATGAACAAACAAAAGGTGATTATGATAAATGGCGCAGCATACGATGCACATACAGGCATGCGTCTATCGGAAGAATCAGTGCAGGATCAGGCCCGCACTTCCGTACAGGCTCATGTATCGCACAAGAAGCAGGCACGCTCACAAACATTGACTCGCTCACACGTGACCTCACCGCACAAGAAAGCAAAGAGCTCTTTGCAATCGACTGCACAAGTAAAGCGCAGTCCTATGATTAGTAGATTCTCAACCTCTGATATTAAACCTCGTTCAGCGACAAAAAAAGCTCCAACGATCAATGACGTTGCACCCACGCGTCATCCTATTCAGACCAAAGCTGAAGAGCGAAAGACTGGAAAGCAGATTACTGCAACCCAGGTGACAACTGACAGTCTTCAGTCACGACCGGCACAGGAAATCAAACAGCGCTCTATAGAGAAAGCTCTGCAAAACGCCAAGCCAGCAAAAAAAGAAAAGAAAACTTTTGCCAAGCGTTATCCTCGCTTAACAAGCATCTCAAGCGCCGTACTCGCAGTTGCATTACTCGGCGGCTATCTTACCTATCTCAATCTGCCAAGCATCTCGGTGCGTGTTGCAGCAGCACAGGCAGGAATTGCCGCAACTTATCCGTCATATCAACCATCGGGCTATAGTTTAAACGGACCAGTCGCTTACTCAAACGGACAGGTAACTATGAAGTTTGCCGCCAATGTTGGCCCACAAAAATTTACCGTCAATCAAACTAAAAGCAGCTGGGATTCTTCTGCACTTCTCGAAAACTATATCGAAGGACAGTCAGAGGGTGACTATCAAACACTAAGCGACAGTGGCCTAACTATTTATGCATATGACAATAATGCCGCTTGGGTAAATGGCGGTATCCTTCATACGATTGAAGGTGATGCACCACTTTCACCTGATCAAATTCGCCGCATCGCGACATCGATGTAATCTGTTATAATAGAGCTCGATGACTATTCGTACTCGTTTTGCTCCAAGTCCTACTGGATATATTCACGTAGGCAATGTCCGAGCTGCACTTTTCCCATGGCTACTCGCACGGCAGCAGGGTGGTGATTTTATTCTACGCATAGAAGATACTGACCAAGCACGGTTTGTTGAGGGTGCTACCGACCTTATTCTTGATACGCTTGAATGGCTAGGGCTCGACTGGGATGAGGGTCCAAGAAAAGGTGGGGAATACGGACCATATTTCCAGACCGAACGTCGCGACACCTACGCTAACTGGGCTCAAAAACTTGTTGATAAAGGCCTCGCATACGCCGATCCATATACACCTGAGGAAGTTCAAGGCTTTCGTGAAGAGGCAAAGGCGCTTAAAAAACCTTTCCTCTACCGTGACCATCGCCCGGAAAATCCACCGACATGGGATGGTACACAGCCACTTCGATTTAAGGTCACCGATATCAAGCGCTACACTTGGAACGATCCCGTAATGGGCCAACTTTCCGCAGGCGAGGAAGTGCTTGACGACTTCATTCTCATCAAGGCCGATGGACTGCCGACTTACAATTTTGCGCACATTATCGATGATTACGAGATGAAGATCACACACGTCATTCGTGGACTCGAATACATATCAAGTATTCCACGCTATTTGTCACTTTATGAAGCGCTTGAAATCGAACCACCAGTACTAGCATGTCTACCGCACATCATGGCGCCCGATGGCAAAAAAAAGCTTGGCAAACGCGATGGCGCGAAAAGCGTAACAGATTATCATACTGATGGTATTTTGCCAGAGGCGATGCTTAACTTCCTAGCCAGCATGGGCTGGAACGATGGTACTGAACAAGAGATTTTTAGTCGCGAAGAACTGATAGAAAAATTCAGCCTCGATAGGGTACAGAGAAGCGGTGCGCGCTTCGATGAGCAACGGCTTCTCTGGATGAACGGTCAATGGATCCGTCGCTTAAGTATCGATGACCTTTATGATCGTGTTGAAAAATACTGGCCTCTTGTCGCCCGTGATGCTGATACGGATTACAAGAAACAAGTACTCACCTTAGTTCAGGAACGCCTAAAAACACTTGCCGAACTACCACTAATGACGGCCTACTTCTTTGAAGAACCACATCAAAATCTTGAGCTTATAACCGGTAACAAACAGTTGAAAAAACTCGACAACAAAGAGCAGACTGGGCTCCTACAGGCAGCCCATGATGAGCTAAGCAAACTCACTGATTGGAGCCCAGATGCTATCCAAAGTTGCCTAAATCAGCTTTTAGAAATCACTGGTCAAAAACCCGGCATTCTCTTTAGTTTGGTACGTATCGCCACCACCTGGGCGCCGTTCAGTCCTCAGCTCAATGACACACTCGCACTGCTTAGTAAAGAAAAGACGCTATCTAGACTTCAAGTAAGTATTGATTTTCTTGCATAAGCTCATTTTCATCCATCTCCTCATGCTAGACCGCTCCGCCGTGTAGCACTTCATCGCTCGGAAAAACGTGTGAGCACGCTGTTCGCTCGCTTACTCATGCTATAATATCGCTAGTGCTTATGGACAATGACATCCCTCGTCACAATAAATTTACTCGAGCAATTATCGCAACGCGGGCGTTTATTAATCGTCATCGTATAGCGACGCTTCTTATCAGCGGATCTTTGGCTATTGCCGTTGTCGGTAATCTAGCAATGGCACTTATTGGCGAGCCTCTGCCGCAAGTCATTCACGATATTGTCATAAAAAAGAAAGAAGTTTATTATGCACCACTAACTGGTCTAAAAGTTAGTGATAAGTCTGACGCCACAAAGCCAGTCACCGCCATCATAATAGAAAATAGTCCTGACGCTCGGCCACAATCCGGTATCAAACAGGCCGAGATCGTGTATGAAGCAATAGCCGAGGGAGGGATCACTCGCTTCATGGCACTTTACCAGCAAAATAAACCAAATCTAATCGGTCCAGTTCGGAGTATTCGCCCTTACTATGTCGATTGGTATGCTCCGTATGACGCAAGTATGGCCCATGTAGGTGGAAGCGCAAAAGCATTAAAGATGATACGAAGCGGCGATTATCGCGATCTCGACCAGTTCTTTAATGACTCTACTTACTGGCGCGCCACCGACCGTTATGCACCACACAATGTCTACACAAATTTTAAACGACTCGACAAACTCAATAAAGCGAAAAAATACACCTCGTCTCAACCGAAAGTATTTGAGCGAACCGATGAAGAGCCAGCAAAAAAGCCTAATACAAAACGCATCTCCATCCATATCTCAAGTCCGCTCTTTGATAGCTCATATTCCTATGACGCAGGACACAATCGTTATATTCGTTCACAAGCGGGAGCTCAACACAAAGATCGCGAAAAGGGCGTGATTACCCCCAAAGTAGTCATCGTCTTAAAAGTTGATGAAGAGACAGTCATAGAAGAGACTGCCCGTCAGTCAATCAAAACAATAGGTAAAGGGGATGCGGTAATTTTCCAAAACGGCACCGCGATAAAAGCTACTTGGCAGCGTAGTAGCCGAATTGATCAGCTCAAGTTTATCGACAAAGCTGGTGAGGAAATTAAACTTGCACGTGGACAAACATGGATTACTGCGATCGACAAGAGTGAAGGTAGCGTGACATGGAAGTAGCCAAGACTGCCGAAGAGGTAAAGCAATACTGGCCAAAGTACAAACGCCGGGCCTGGGGAACGCTCTTGATGGGTCAACTCATCATTATCCTTACTCTCGTTGTAGCTGCAACATATTTCGGTCTATTAAAATACCAGGATGTCGTAGAGTATGTCGCTTTGGCTGCCATTACCCTTGTCATTATTGGAGTGAATGCGATAGTATTTACGATTATCATCCAGCCTCTCTCTGTTTTAAGCAATGCAATTACCCATGTAGCGGGTGAAAAAAACGGTCAACCACTCCCAAATCCAAATGAAAAAACGGCTGTCCGTTCAGGACTTCGTCCTCTGCTACAGACAATCTATCATCTAAGTAGTAGTCAAATACGCACTTCGGAAAAAGGAAAAACTCAAGCACAAGCAGAGGTGAGTAACACCGACTTCTCAGCATTTAGCGATAGCGCTGTTGGTATTGCCATACTTGATACATCAGGCAAGGTTCTTTTTCATAACAAAACCGTCCCAGTACACTCTAATACGGAAGGTGGGAAGTACTTGCAATTGGAGTTTTATACTGATGAGTCAATCGAAAGTTGGCTTCAGCAATGCGAAAGCAATACTGTGCGAGCTGATAAGACCTGGGTACGTGTCGCGTCAAAACCTGCAGGCCAAGCCGATCGTAAGCTATACGATATTATTGCTTCATACAGGAAGGGAAGTGAGACACCGCTTATTGCATTTTTTATTGAGCGAACCGATGAATATTCACCCGAAGAAGAGGACCTA
>DASWXM010000002.1:0-4102 GCA_036405515.1 Saccharimonadales bacterium (SeqCode)
TCTTTTTGATATCATCGCGCACTTTACGCACTAAGTCCATACCTTGCTCATGATGATAGTGCGGATCGATTACATCCCATAACTCCGCCTTTGAGCTTTGCTTCACATAGTCAGGCATGTACTCACTTGGGAAATAGATGATCCTGTCAGCTGCTTCTACCATCTCCTTGGTGAGCTGTTTTGGCCTCAAACGGCGTACATCCAAGCCGATCTCATCCATCACTTCAATCGCTCGTTTTGAGATATGATCTTTTGTCTCAGCAATTGCGCCGGCACTTGAGGCGTCATCGGAGTTCGTCAGTGAATTGTAAAACACCTCCGCCATCTGAGAGCGCATCATATTGCCTTCACAAATAAATAAGACTCTTGTCACTTGCCCTCTAGCCATTGCAATAACACTAGTGCAATTCGCTCTTCTTGTATCAAACCATTCAGCACCATCTCTCGCGCTTCGTCATATACCACCCAATTGTCAGCTTCGATCCTTTCGCCAACTTCGAGTTCCTGCCCCTCAATGCTGAGTTGCCAGTTGGTCGTTTCAAACACATATAGATCCCATTCCACCGTCGCACCCAAGATCGATTTTTTATACAGGTCCAACTCTGCAATCTCCACACCAGCTTCTTGTTGCGCTTCTTCGATCGCTTTGGTTTTAGCAACTTTTACAATATCATCCCCGCTCGCCCGAAAAGCTTCAAATTCATCAAGTGAATCAAATACTTTTCCGCCCGGTAACCGATAATCCCACTCACCCAGCTCGCGACGATATTCTTTCGTCAGCAAAATCTTACCCGCCGACTCATCATGAATAATCAAGCGTACGCCCGGTGCACGCCGCGCTATTTCAAATACTCGCCCGTCATCTTGCTCAAGATGCACTAATTCAAACAGTTTTCCTTTGGCAAAGATTTCTTCGTTCATGTCGTTTCCACATTCAGAAAACCGTACTCTTCAAGCGCATCTTTCCATATATGGCCTTTGTTTAGCTCGATAACTTGCTGAATGATTTCAGTCATCTCGTATTGGTTGATTGAATTTTTACTATACTCTTCCAAGAATCTAGCTGACTGCTCTGAATCAAGAGATTTCGCCGCATCGCCTATATTACAGCAGCCGTACCCATCAAAAGAAATTCTACGCAACACTACCAACCCATCGCTCAACTTGTCAAAATCTATAAAGACAGAACCACCCAAACACCCTAAGTAAAAGTCCGCTTTTCTCGTTGCTGGCATTGAGGTTTTAAAAAAGTCGAATTTGTTCCGGTCTTTCACCTACACCTCTCCCCAATTCTTTCCTACACTCACATCAACCTTGAGTTTAATTGGCAATTCTGGCGCGATTGCTTCCATAGTTTCTTTCAAGACCTTGCCTACTTTTTCGGCATTTTTTTCCGGACATTCGACAAGAATCGAGTCATGAATCTGCAAAATCTGCTCGCCAAGATCACCCATCTTCTCATCGACAGCGATCATCGCCAGCTTCATGAGATCGGCTTCCGTACCCTGGATTGGCATATTAGCAGCGGCACGCTTGCCGGCTTCACGCACCATGAAATTACTGCTATTTACATCCGGTGTTGGGCGGCGTCGACCGTAGTAGGTTTCTACGTAGCCTTCGGTTTTTGCTTTTTCAAGCGTCGCATCGATATACTCACGAATCGGTTTTCGTAACTCAAAGTATTGGTCGATAAAGTTCTTTGCCTCTGCAAATGTCATACCAGTATTTTGTGCCAATGCATGTGGGCCCATGCCGTACAGCACGCCAAAGTTGATCACCTTGGCATCGCGACGCTGACTCTTTGTTACTTGGTCAAGCGGCACGCCGAGTACATCACTAGCCGTCTTGGCATGAATATCGATATCACTATTGAAGTCGTCAATCATTTGCTGATCACCGGCAAGCACCGCTGCAAGGCGAAGCTCAAACTGCGAGTAATCAGCACTGACAAATACATTGCCTTTATTTGGGATAAACGCTTCACGAATCTTACGACCTAAGTCACTGCGGATCGGAATATTCTGAAGGTTCGGATTCGCACTCGATAGCCGTCCAGTTGCAGCCACGTCTTGATTGAATGTCGTATGAAGTCGATGTTCACCATCCGCAAGCTCCGGCAGTGGATCGACATAGGTATTTTTGAGCTTAGCAAGCTCACGCGTCTGCTCAATCAGCTCAATAATTGGATGCAGCTCGCGGAGTTTATCGAGTGTTTTTTGGTCAGTGCTGTAGCCATTCTTCCCTTTCTTCACTCCTGCCGTCGGAAGCTGTAGCTTCGTAAATAATACTTCAGAAAGTTGTGCTGGCGAGCCAATATTAAACTCATACCCCGCGAGTGTATACATTTCTTGTTCGAGCTTTGCATGCTTCTCACCCAGCTCTTGACTCATATTTGCCAACAGCTTTGGATCGAGTTTGATGCCGCGATGTTCCATCATGAAGAGATGATAGATCAATGGGAAATCAAAACGCTCAGCAATATCGCGTACTTTTGGCTTTTCATCAAAAGCATTTACCTGCCAACCATACACCTGCCATGTGGCAGCGACTTCTTCGATTGGTGACGAAAGATCCCCGCCCAGAAGTCCAGCCAGGCTCCTATCACGCCGAAGTGGATCGAGCAGGAAGGCTGCCTGACGCACATCATGAATTACCTCGAATCGTACACTCACGCCATGCTTTGCAAGCAAATGATATACCGCCTTCACGTCATAACTGATCACCTGACCCATCTCGATGGCTCGCCAAAAACTCGTCGGGATCTCATCAATTGCTTTACGTGAAAGCGTGGTCTGAGTCAGAGATACCCACAGCTCGTCGTCGTGCGTATGTAGAACGATCGGACCTTCTATCATCGGCTGGTCCGGCCATTCGACTTCCTTTAAGTTCACTTCCTCTGACTCATGGAAGTAAAGACTCGTATCAGCAACTTCTTGCATATGTTTTGGTAGACGCTTAATCAGCGAATGGAACTCAAAGTCTTTTAGTTTCTTGGCGACCGCCGGAAGATCGGTATTATGGATATCGGCTTCTTTCCAGTCCAACTCGATCGGCGCGTCACACCAGATCTTGGCGAGCTCGCGGCTCATGAATGCATTATCACGATCTGTCTCGAGCTTGGTTTTCTGCGCGCCCTTCAGCTCATCGATGTGCTCGTAGATACCGTCGAGGGTCTGATACTCACCGAGTAGCGTCTGAGCAGCTTTTGGTCCTATACCGCGCACGCCTGGAATATTGTCTGACGAGTCGCCAACCAGCGCTTTGTAATCAATAAACTGTGGAAGCTTTACTCCATATTTTTCTTCAAATTCAGCTTCGGTAAAGCGCATCATATCGCTGCCCTTTTTGTTGATGTAGACGCTCGTGTGTTTCGAGAGCAGCTGCATCATATCGTAGTCTCCGCTCACTACGCAGGTCTCAATGTCTTTCTTCGCCGCCTCAACCGAAATCGTCCCGATGATATCATCGGCCTCGTAGTCATCCAGCTCAAGCACCGGCCAGTCAAAGCTGCTAAGCAATTCATGAAGCAAAGGAATCTGTGCAAAGAAATCTTCCGGCGGGCGTTTGCGACCGGCTTTATATTCTGGAAAGATCTCTTTTCGTTTTCTTGTTGCAGTCTTTGATTTATCCCACGCTACTGCCACATAGTCTGGATCGAGTTTTTTTATCACCTCGATTGCGATACTCGCAAACCCATAAACACCACCTGTTGGCGTACCATCCGAGAGACTCAAGCCAGGCATCGCAAAGTATCCGCGATAAAACACGCTCATTCCGTCAATCAGTACCAGACGTTTCGCCATAGTATCAGTATACGTCACTGAGGCCAGCATTGCCTACTGAACATACTGTATCCTTTTCAGGCTTGACGATTACACTACACCGCTTATAGTAATTGATGTAATGCCTTTTCCAAGTAAGAAAATACTGATAGCCGCTTTATCCCTTGTCTTAGCTTTAGCTTTTCTTTCCACCCCCGCCCTCGCCGCAGGCTCCTGTGGTGGAGTGGAAACCTCTATCGTTGCCTGTAGTGAGGATGGGGGTAATGCTATCTGGAGTATCCTTGAGATTGCCGTCAATGTACTGGCTGGCCTGATCGGCA
>DASWXM010000003.1:0-14573 GCA_036405515.1 Saccharimonadales bacterium (SeqCode)
TGTAAGTTCTTTTGCTCTATTCTACCGCAAAGTTATATTTACGGTCATAGCGCCACTGGAAAATACGCGCCACAAGATAGGTGATCAAAATACTGAAGATAAATGCAAAGGGCATTGCAATCAGCGTACCAATTATTGGGTCAATACCTGGGATCATCATTGAGCTTTCTGGATAGCCAAAGTACGGTGATAGAAGTAAAAGTGGAATCATCAATACTACCGTGCCAATTGCATCAATCAGTGCTACCGCCATAGCCTGCACCTTGCCAATGCGATTCTTGCGTAGATAGTTGAAAGCAACACCCACAAATGCTACCCACACAACAATCTGTACAAGTGTCGTAGCCATCATTGCCATATTTGAATACGCCATTTCCGGACTCGATTCAAGCGCTTTTAGCTTTGGATTCTCAAACGCTTTCATTACATCTTCTTGTTCCCATGCTTTTGTCGATAACTCACTATACTCAGTAGCAACCTTACGGTGCGCTTCAGTGGGGTGAACAATAAGTCCGCTTGCTGCATAGAGCCCGAGATTCATTGCCATAAATATAGCTAATATAATTCCCCATGCAGACCATCTATTCATTGGCTGCTTTCGTACTCGTTTTTTACTTACTTCTTCTTTCATCGTCATCTCCTTAACTTTCTAATGCTCGTATGAGCTTTGTTACTTCTGGCTTATACAGTGGGGTAATGTGTATTTCTATAAATCGCGACAACACTTCCTTTCCCGTCTCTGTAAGCTCATAATATTTGCGCTTCACTCCACTATTCGGCGAGTTTTCCTTGGAGACATGTACAAGCTTCATGCCCTCAAATCGCCTCAGAGCTCGGTATAGACTCTGCTCTTTGACATCAAATGAGCCATCGGTAGCATTTGCCATAAACTCTGTGATTTGCGCCGCGTATTTACGCCCATCAGCAATCGCGAGCAATATCCAAAGGCTTAGTTGGCCTTTTTTATACACATCGTCCCACTCGGCGACAAGCTGATCTATATAATCTTCATTCACCTGTGTTCCTTCCAAATCTTAAAGTACTATACCGGAAGTATAGTACTTTAAGATTTATATGTCAACTGTTTTATAGATTTACTACTGATTAAAGCAAAACATCCTGGAGAGCTGCAGCAGAAAGGCGGCTACTGATAAAAGATTGTAGATGTTCGGAACTTAACTCTCTCGTGTTCCATGTATCAATATTTTGGGTACTTTCAATAGTTTCCGACACTGTCGGCTCTGTCACAATTTCCATGTGATTTGCTCCTTGTTTGTTTTTATTGGCTTATGTATCTATTTAAGCATAAAAGCTTTTAAAAAGCAATAGTTATATCACATTTCATGCAAAAAAGTAGTTCTGGTACAATAGAATCATGACGCTAAAGTCCACCTTTTGGGATAACAAGCGAAAATACTTTACCCTTGCGGGCGTTTTACTCGTACTTTTGATCATAGTCGCTACTATACTTATAACCGGGAAGATGCGTGCCGATAACTTAGCCGATACGTACAGCAAGCAACTGCCTACCTATGTTCAATCACTTACCCTCACCGACAAGAATAGGCTTCGCACAAATACTGTCAAACTACCCTCTCTTCCTAAAACTATCTTTGCCTTCACGAGTCCAAAATACCAAGCAGCGGCAGCAAAGCAAGCTGCTATAGAGGAAAGTGTCGCCATGCTGAATGATCTCGATAAATCCTTTGCTATGGCCGATAAAAACGAACTACGCACAGTGCTCTTCTACTACCAAAGTAGCTTTTACTTTGACACGGATGGCCCGCGACTAGAGGCGTTAACAAAGATACGGCAAAGCTTTAACATGCCCGCAACAGAGAAAGCCGGCATCTATGCTTCTATGTTTGAAGCTCGAGCCAAAGCAGCAACCGATTACATCACACTTATTGAAAAAAAGCCTCTCAGAAAGCCGCTCTACGAAAAGGAGGCCTTAGCTTTGGTAGAGACCCTTCGTGCATACAAAAAAGCCGCCGATACCTGCAAGGCAAAAATGAATGCTGCTAAAAGTAACGATGATGTAGACGCAATTACTAAGGAATGTAATGAGACGGTAGATTATGGCAAAACTGCACAGATCTATGACTATATAGTGTACTACCCAACATTTCCAAAGCTCACAACGCCGCCTACTCTCACACTTATAACGCAGATTCAAAAGCAGGCCGAGCAATCATACGATCGAAAAAATACCGAGGAAGCACGTATTGAGGCCAGTTTGAGCAACCGAGCCCAGATTGCAAAAACACTTCTTCCTACAAGCATCAATACTACCTACTATAGAGAAAAGATTGATACTGTACTACAGCTGAACAAGCAGTCTCAGGATGAAGTTGCGCACGCGGCCATCTCTCGAGAGCTAAAGGACCGCTATCAGAAGAGGCTAAGCACTATCACTGAAGCGATCACTTCTCTCTACACAAAAAGGGAGCGAAACCAAGATGGAGTACAGACTTCTCCTCTGACGGACGGTATTTTAGAGATTATGAAACGAGAGCGTACTAAAGATGACAAAGATACTTCGGCGTCAGCCTTTGAAGCAGAAACAAAGAAACGACTCGCGGCCTTAAATCTACCCGATGCCCTAAAAAAGGAATTGCAACTCATTCTTCCATACTATGACAAGGCCGCTCCTTACTTAAAAAAGGGTGAAGCGTTTAATGAAGCTGCCTTTAAGATAGCTGAAGATACAACGCGTGATGAAGCAGACTATATAGCTATGGGCGAAAAATCAACTACAGAATTTGATAAAGCTCAGGCTTATCTAGATACCGCCTACAAGGAAGTTATCAAGAAAATTCAAGGCAAGCTTAACACCTCTCCGTACCCGAGCGAGCAGGCAATAAAGCTGTACGATGGTCTTCTGCGTCCGTAGCTAGCCGCTCGCCTCTCTTTACCTCTCCATAGCACTTATGGTATAAATATTGTAGAGGAATCTCTAGAATAAACAAAAACTATGGGTATAGCATCAAGTCTTATTATCATCGCATTCGCAGCGCTGATCCACGCAAGCTTCCAGCTAAGCATTAGTATGCTTACCCTTCTTACAAGCCACACGATCGGCAAAAAACGCTCACAAAAGCGACTTCTCGCCCTCACCAATTCGTTTACCCTTGGCGTTGCAATTATGACGATTCTTCTGTTGTGCTGCGTAGCTTTACTTATGAGCTATGGAGGCGAAGTATTTGCCTCATCAATTTTCACCTGGACAATTATCTGCGGCCTCCTTGCTGGCGTAGGTGTATCGGTGCTGGTATTTTACTATCGTCGAGAACACGGTACAGCACTATGGGTACCGCGTGGTATGGCACGTTTTCTGACTCGTCGCACCAAAGCAACCAAACAATCCGCAGAAGCCTTTAGTCTGGGCTCCTCAAGCGTTCTTGGTGAGCTCCTCTTTATCATCGCCCCGCTTTCTATCGCCGCACTTGTCCTCGTCGGCCTTGAGCCTATGTGGCAACTTATCGGTATCGCACTTTATGCAGTTATATCTCTGGGCTCACTACTCATCGTAACAGGGATGATTGGCAGTGGGCATAGCATCAGTCGTATTCAAAAATGGCGCGAAAGCAACAAGCAGTTCTTGCAGTTTGCAGCAGGCAGTGGACTGCTCGTACTTGGCTTTTATATCTATGTCGAGCATGTCATGCTCACCAATGCTCTCGCAGCAGCAGGGGGACTATAACACCATGAGTAGTACTGAAGTCGGTATCATCAAACGATCAGGCCGTCGCCCAAGTGAAGCATATAAACAGGAGAAGCTTCACGACAGTATCCAAGCAGCCTGCCTCAGTGTCCGCAGCCCCGAGGGAGAGGCAGCTCAAATAGCACGTATCGTTAGTGACCTAGTATCCAAGTGGTGCCTCGGCCGCCACGCTGTTACATCCCAGGATCTTCGCCGTGTTGCCAGTAAGCATCTCGATCATCTTCACCCGGAAGCAGCCTACCTTTATCAACATCATCAATTTGTCTTATAGGAAATAAACATGGCACGAAAACCACAATTTGACTACAATCTCATCGTTATCGGCAGTGGTGCTGCTGGTAGTCCGGCGGCAAGCATCGCCGCCCAAGCAGGTAAAAAAGTAGCGGTCATCGAATCAGATATCTTTGGTGGTGAATCGCCAAACTGGGGAGATATTCCCGTCAAAGCACTGCTTCATGCATCGCAACTTTACGATGAGGCAAAACACGGTTCACGCTTTGGTATTCGCGGAGCAACGCTTGGGTATAATTTTCTTTCACTCAAAGCCTGGAAGGACCTGGCTATCAAGCGTACCGGTGCAGGCAACAACCGTCGTTACTACGAAGCACAGGGTATAGACACATTCCACTCTACCGCTCATTTCCTCAGCCCACATGAGATTAGTATTAATCGTCGACATCTCTCCGCTGAACAATTTCTCGTTGCAACCGGATCATACTGGGAAGAACCTGCTATTCCGGGAATTGAGAATATCAGCTATTACACTCCTCGAACCATTCTTGATGTCACTCGTCCACCAAAATCATTACTGATCGTCGGCGGTGGAAGTACAGCAGTGGAGTTCGCTCAGCTATTTGCAACATTCGGCACAAAGGTCTATATCATTGAAAAAGCCGCGCGCTTGCTGCCAGATGAAGATACCGAGGCAGGGGAGCTTGTCGGACGCCTACTTCACGAACATAAGGGCGCTACTATTCTCACGCAAACCCGTATTCTCACAGCGCAAAAGGATGGCCTCGGTAAGCGAATCACCTATACCCGGGGTGGCCATGAGAAGTCACTTCGTATCGATGAAATCCTGGTCACGACTGGCCGTGCGCCATCAGTAGATATTGGTCTGGAAAACGCAACTGTCGATTACACAGCGAAGGGTATCGAAGTCAATGAGTATCTTCAAACGACTGCAAAGCATATTTACGCTGCTGGGGATGTACTCGGGAGCAAAAAATATCTTCATACCGCTCTCCTTGAAAGCCGTACAGCCATCAATAACCTACTAAATCCAAAGCAGCGCGCCGCAGTTGACTATACCGCAATGCCAAACATCACCTTTTCGTTCCCAAGCGTTGCGTCCGTAGGCCTTACGGAAGATGACTGCATCAAACGCGATCTGGATATAAAGAAATCAATGGCTCCGCTCAACATGATCGCCCGTTCAAATACTAGTGATTTCCGTGATGGCTTTGTAAAGCTCATCACCCGCAAGGACGGTGTATTAATCGGCGCAACTGTTGTTGCCCCGCACGCCGGCGAAATCATTCACGAGCTCACAGTAGCTGTGAAATATGGTATGACTGCCGCCCAGCTTGCAAACACGCCTCATGCATTTCTTAGCTGGAGCGAAGCAGTACGCATCGCAGCAGCACGCTTGACCTAAAAAGGCCAATCATTATCGAGCCCGTCGTAAGTACGCTCGAGAGTGTCTTCATATACAGCAACGGGGATGCGTAGTATTCTTAATGCTTCATCCGGTCTGAATAAGACAGCCGCATCAACGGGCATGCCCTTAAGTTCATAATCCTTTTTCACAATTAACGAAGTTACTGCGGCCTTACACAAATCACGCCAAGCTGGATCATCGGGATGAATACTATATCTCACTCGTAATATTCTTGCCCCAGTTTCTTGGAAAATCCTGCGTGTTCTTTCCCACCTCACTTCTTTCTCCTTTCGCTCACGAAGAGTAGTCAACACCTTAGAAACCGCGTCTGTATCGCTAAAGTCTATCCCCTCTTCGTCAGACAAATCATCAATCACGTCAAGTAAGTACTGCTTGATGTGCGCACTGAGAGTATCATCTCCTATAACTTGGAGCTGCAGTTCCTTTTTAACAAGTGAACCCTCGAGTAGCTGGCCCATACTCCATACGTAGTCAAAGACAGCCTCCCGTATTCTTGCTTCATCAGGGTAAGTCTCTAGTGATGATCTACGGGCGTTAAAAAGTTTTGTAGACATATCCCCTGCCTCAAGACTCGGATCATTCTTCAGCATATCGAGGACCTCTCCTACCTGATCTGGAGTTTCTTCCCGCGATACCATCACCTCAACAGCAATCTGTTGATACGCCCTACTTTCCACCTGGTATTCTGCATCAGAGATAGCATCATTGACCTCCTTTGCCACAATCTCAGCATCAAGCCCTTCTAGTTGCCCAAAAAGGCCGTGATTACTGTCGCCTGACTGTGGGGATTGATCGTGCATTGCTACACTATAAAATAAAAATATTTATATGTACAATTAATCTAAAGAAAGTGGAGTGGAGCCATGCGGTCAATCGCTCAAGATCATCAGAGTCCGCGAGCCGCTTCTACCGCTCCTCCTCCAGGGTGATATCAGAGGAATTATGAAGAGGATACGATGCTTCTCTAAATGCAAAGCATTCTACAGCCTGCTTGTCGAGGACGCGAGCTAGTGTTGACAAATTTTGTCTGTTGTAATATAGTAATTTAGTTATTATAAAGCATTTGAGTCTCAGTCACGCGGGACGAGCTGGATGTAAAATGCATCACGGGAGCAGTGCCGTAAAGTTCTGCAGCCGATGTCGCGACTAGTCGTGGAGCCGGCACTGAGCGCCTCTTTGCAGTAATGAATCGAGGAATAAGGATGGGACCGCGGGAGAATCTATACCCTCTCGTTCCTTAGCAGAAAAGTAATTGCTAAAGGAATTGTTAATTATGAGCGACAATCTACAGACTAAGCGAATTCTGAGTTACGACGATGTCGTTCATTTTTCTGCTGGCGATAGTACGGAACCGCTTGTTGACGTCTCAACTTACGACGACACCATTACTACCCAATACATTAAAACAGACATGGTTCCTATTACTGGAGAGGTAATCTACGTACGTGACTCGATTGCCAAAAAACTTACCCGTATTGAAGCCGCACTCCGTGAAAAGGGATACCGTCTTAAAGTAGTTTATGGCTATCGCCACCCAGAAGTTCAACGCAAATACTTCGAAAAACGCAGAGCTACCATTGGGGAACAGAACCCCAAGCTAACTGGTGAGGCACTTGACCGCTATACTCACAATTTTGTTGCCGTCCCAGATATTGCGGGACACCCAGCGGGTGCGGCGGTTGACCTTACTCTTATTGATATCAAAGGCACACCTGTTGATATGGGCACTGGCATTGCGGACTATAGCGATGAAGATAAGATTAAGACATTTGCCGATAATATCTCTGATGAACAAATTGCTAATCGTAAACTTCTTCACGATTTAATGGTGAAAGAAGGCTTTGCCCCGTTTTATGGTGAATGGTGGCACTTTTCTTACGGCGATCGAGAATGGGCCGCTTTTTATAACAAAAAAGCGCTCTATGGCGCTATAGATTTCTCGCTATAAGTTTTTCTTCACTAGGGAGGGCTGCCACAATCATGCGGTAGCCCTCCCTAGTTGTGTCGGCGTATCGATCCCACCGATGGGATATGGTGTTGACGAGCGGTCACGCAACGGGAGCGACCAGCTCCTCGTCGGGCGGCAGGAACGGGATGTACCCATTCTCCTCCTTGATCCGCTCGATGGTGCGCGTCGCCGTACCGGAGTTGCCCCAGAGGTAGACGCGCTGGAGGGAGTGGGTGTGGTTCTCGATGTCCTGCTCGGTCCCCGAGACGTCCTGGAGGACGTCGATCTCTTGGGAGCCGATCTTGATATACAGGTGCTTCGAGTTCGAACCCACGGCAGCCGTCCGCATGAAGTACTGGTCGGCACCGAGGTGATCCAGCGAGCGCATGCGCTGCAGGACCAACTCGTAGGCGGCACCGAGACCACGGTACTCGTTGAGGACACCGAGCTCGGACATGTACCACGCCCGGTGATGCTCGAAGCCCTCCGGCAGATGGCCCGACTGATGAAGTCCCTCCAGGAACTCCTTCACGTCGTCGGGAGACTTCTCGAAGGGCAGCGCGCAGCCGAAGCCGACCAACTTACCCCCCTTCTCGAGGTCCTGGATCACCATGACGAGACCGTCACGGAGATGTGGGAGAAGTACCTCCTCAAGAACTTCCTCGGGGGTGTACGTCTCGTAGTACGGGGGGCCGGCGAAGGCCTCCTGGTACATGGCGATGAATTGCTTCTGGTCCGATCCACCCGCCATCATGAGACGCATGCACCGGTACCTGGGTTCGTTCGTCAACGAACGACCTCCATCTCGCTCTTGAGGACGACGCCGTCCTCGGTGATGTCCGCCGAGATGGTCATCTCAGACGGCTGAACGATCGAAGGGACACCAGTGACCCTTCCGACCGCGATGGTGCCGGAACCGCAGGACGACTCGTAGAAGAACGTGTCGACGGCTCGCACCCAGACGACGGGATGCATCACAACAGCATCCCCCGACTTCTGATACCACACCACGCCCACCGCGTCACGACCGCCCAGGTTGAACTGGTCGACGATTCGGCGGTGCTGGGCGCTGTACTCGTCGGGGTCAGAGGGGAACTTCCCTTCGATTACGACGTGCACGATGCCGCCCAGGTCAACGATCGAAGCTGGCGTACCGTCCTCGAGCGTCACCTCCTCCGTCTTGACCTGCATCCCGGGGAATGCGGCCTCCACGAAGAACCTGGTGTCAGTCAGCGGCTTGACCGAAGCGTTGACGATGCCGTCGAACCCGGAGACGGTGAAGGACATCGAGTCCTTGCCATGTTCCTGGTGCAACAAGACGGCGGCCGAGCGCGTGGCATTGCCACAGAACTCTCCACCGGCCATCTCGAAGTGGTTCTCGTCGAGGACGAGGAACCCTGCCTGCTCGGCATCGAGCGCCTCGAATTCACCCTCGAGTACCTTGCCGCGGGACTCGTAGTCCTGACGACTCAGCGGCTGCTGGATGATCTCGATCGCTGTTCCGTTACCACCGGCGGCAGTAACGAGCTTCTGTACGGTCTTCACTCGCCCTCCTTTTCAATCCTCAAGTTAGCTTGACCACATTCATCATAGCAACAAAAAAATATATTTGTCAATAGATTCCCCCCCGTTATTCATGCTATAATCTATAGTGATTACTGAAATTTGACGTAATAACAATTTTAATTTATAATCTGCTTCATGTGGCCCCCTACAGAATGAGGGCCATCGCAGATGAAAAAGAAGGAGACAACCGTCCCATGGCAACCGTCAAGCCCCGTACACCGAGCGGGTTCCCGGAGTATCTGCCGGAAGAGCAGATCGAGTTCAACCGTCTCGCGGCGATCATCCGTGAGACCTACGAGCGATACGGCTTCTCGCCGATCGACACACCCGACCTGGAGCTCTCTGAAGTCCTGCTCACCAAGAGCGGCGGCGAGACGGAGCAGCAGGTGTACCGCTTCACGAAGGGCAGCAATGACCTGACGATGCGGTTCGACCTCACCGTTCCTCTTGCGCGGTACGCCGCGCAGCACGAGGGCAAGCTGGTGTTCCCCTTTCGCCGATACCACATCGGCAAGGTGCACCGGGGTGAGCGGGCTCAGGCCGGCCGCTTCCGCGAGTTCTACCAGTGCGACATCGACGTCATCGGGTCTGACAGCCCGATCGTCGACGCGGAGTTCCCGGCGATCATCAACGAGATCTTCGATCGGTTCAACTTTGGCGAGTTCACCATCCGGCTCAACAACCGCATGGTGCTCAACGGCTTCTTCGAAGGCATCGGCCTGGCCGATGCATCGAAGGACGTCCTGCGAGTCGTCGACAAGATCGAGAAGATCTCACGCGATGAGCTGATCGCGGAGCTGAAGCAGCTTGGTCTCAACGACGAGCAGACCGCCAAGGTCATCAGCTTCACGGACATCTCGGGCTCCAACGACGAGGTTCTCTCGCAGCTGCGGGACATGGACATCGACTCAGAGGAGTTCCGCGGTGGTCTCGAGAAGCTGACTCAGCTGATCGAGGCACTGCGGACGATGAAGGTTCCGGAGCACCACTTCCGGATCGACCTGAAGATCGCCCGAGGGCTCGACTACTACACGGGGACGGTCTACGAGACCACGCTCAACGACCACCCCGAGATTGGAAGCGTCTGTTCTGGTGGCCGGTACGATAACCTGGCCAGCCACTACACGAACACCGAGCTTCCCGGCGTCGGGGTCTCGATCGGCCTCTCGCGACTGTTCTACAAGCTGCGCGAGCTGGGTGTGATCAAGGCGATAGTGATGAGTCCTGCCGAGATCGTCGTCATGCCGCTCGGAGACCAGCAGATCCCTGCCGGCCTCCAGGTGGCGAGCGGCCTGCGTGCTGCCGGTCACCCGGTCATGCTCTACACCGAGCCGAACCCGATGAAGAAGAAGATGCGCTACGCGGACAAGATGGGCTTCGCCTGGGTCATCGTCATCGGCGATCGCGAGGCCGAGAACGACACTGTGACCGTCAAGGACATGCGATCCGGCGCCTCGGCGACGATTCTCATGAACGAGATCAGCGAGTTCATCACGTCTCGAGCGTAGTTCTTACGCTCACCTTCTTCCGAATCTGCGCTCAGGAGGGGGCCATAGCGGCCCCCTCCTGAGAAGATCAAACCTCCTGAAGGAGGTATTTTTATTGGCATAGAACTATAGCTGAGAGCAGTAAATAGCAATTAAGTTGACATTGACCGAGTAGGATTTGAATCTAGATAACATAGTAAAACAAAACTAGAGACTAGCTTATTTGCTAGTCTCTATCTGTTATTCTATCGTGGTTGCGGGGGTAGGATTTGAACCTACGACCTTGTGGTTATGAGCCACACGAGCTGACCAGACTGCTCCACCCCGCGATACTTGGGTTTTATCATGACCTGGCCCTTGTATGCCCATCATAACTAAGGTTATGAGCGATTGATGTGAAACTACGTTGACCAGACTGCTCTCATTTCACGGCACTTAGATTATCTTATCAGATACCGGCTAGTCTTGCAAGGTTGCTGATCGATTACCAAGCAAGAAGTTAAACCACTGTTCTGAGTTGCTTTGGCGGCTGCCAATAGGCTGAGGAGTAGCTTCGGCAGTTTTTGCCTGACTAGCAGCTTGTGAGTTTGGCGGCAGTATCAGTGCCTTTTCCCCGGGCAATGCCCTACCAAGCCGCTGACGCACTGCAAGTTCTTTGTATTCATCGCTCTTATAGTATCGCTGCTCATACTTCAATGTTGCTACCTCGAGCTGTGCAAGCTTGAGCTCACGTTGCTTAGCATCAATATCACGCTGCAGCTTATAGTTACGCTCAAGCACGCTAACTGAACCAGTAGCCCAGCCAACTGCGATAAAGAACGCCACGATAATCACGATGTTATTTGTTGTGAGAAGATCATGACGAACCCGATAGATGAGACGCTTAATGTTTATTTTTTTCATGTTTCCGTTTGTATTATAGCCCACTAGGGATAAATACGCTATAATACTGAGGTGACCGAGGGGGTGTAGCTCAGCGGTTAGAGCAGCGGGCTCATAACCTGTTGGTCGCTGGTTCAATCCCAGCCACCCCCACCAAAATTCAAAAGTTACGCAGTCCGCTTCTCAGAAGTAGCTATGCGAAGACGTAGCTTCTGGTCATCGCGAACGATATAGACCGTCTCATAATGAGGCGCGTTTTTTAATTTCCGAGCCGTAAGGGATTGGTCAATTTGATGATTAATCAAGTTACTAGCTTCAATCACGTCGATTGCCCTCTCGATATTGTCTGCATACTGCAGCAGCTCCTCTGCAGTACGATCTACCCCATATAGGCTTGCCAGACTATGATCAAACTCTATTCGCCCTTCCGCATTACGTATGCGTCCCGCATGGTTTTTGAGAGACTTCACATAGTTACGAACCACACGCTGCCAGACATCACGCTCGTGTGCTGAGAGTGTCTGAAACTCTTCCATAGTAAATGTACCGATCCCAAGATGTGCATAAGTAAGACGGTCCCGCTGCCACTCCGGCATGGAAGTATCAGATTTATCAATATCCGCACTGTCCTTTTCTGGGAAAAGATCTGTCAAAATCGCACTTCGCACTGCCGAGCTGCCAAGCTCAGATGCCGGCACATCGTTTTGTTCGGGAGTAATCCACTCTGCACCTGCCTCCTGGTCAATATCTGTCCAGGGAACAACGTCACCGCGGTATTCGACGGCATTCATCTGTGGAAAGTCATGATCTGACTTCATATCGAAATATTACCATAAAAGCAATAAAAAGTCAATGCAATGTCTCTTTGAAAAACAAAAAAGCCCCTCTGCGGGCCGTAGTAAAACAGGCAACCGGTTTGGGGCGATTTTGGCACCTGTTTGTTTTCTCTACTGTATCATCCCGCTAGTGCCTGGCGCAAGTGTTTCATACAAAAATCCTCCGCTCATATATAAACGAAGGATCAATGTATTTGAAATATTCTTTAGAAAGAACTACTTCTTCTTTGAAACAGTAAGGAAACCGTTACGTGGGTTTTCCTTCACAACACGATCTGCTGGAAGATCAGTTGGCTCACCCTTTGCGTTCTTCTCTACCTTTGCAAAGAAGTAGATAGTCTGTGGCTTACCGCCACGAAGTGTTACTTCAGTCTTGTGCAAGTAGTATGTAATACCCTTTGAGTTTGTGTGACTGTATCCAGCCATAATTTTCTTATACCTCCTGTTAGTAGTATTTACAAACCCTAGGATATGCCCTCTAGTGGCCCCTGTCAACAGCTAGATGCTTGTATAGTGACGCCTGAGAAGCATTTTCAATAGTACCAGACTGAGTAGCCTAAAGATAATAACGAGGATTATAACCCCACATAACAACAAGGACCAGCCTGCAAAATCAGGAGACCATAGAGGACTTGAAAATTCATGTCGATAGAGCTCAGGATTTGGCAGTTTTACAGATACGCTCATCTGTGGATACTTCTTTATCAGCCTAGCTTGTTCCTCGGCAAAACACAGTACGTATGCAGAAGAATACACATTGCCAAATCGTGCTTTACAGATTCTATCTGCCTCTTTCACAATACGCCCCGTCACATTGCTTGTCCCCTTGCGACTTTGCGTAGCTTTTTTAACATCGCGCTGATAACTATGCTCCAGATAAAAGGCATCTGAGTCTGCATTCATATGGCTCGCACTCCAGCGTTGCAAAGCAAATAGATTGTTAGCAATTGCCGCCTCATCACCGCGCTCATCAGCCTGCTTGACTGCCGTACGGCGCTCGATCATGCCGATATTATTGAGACGCAGAAATGTTGCCGAAAGCAGGCCACACAAAATTAGCACAATAACCAGCTGCCAGGTTTTAACCTGCTGGAGTCGTTGAATGCCTTTCTGTACTCGTCTCTTATCTGCCACCAGAGAAAACCCACCTACCTATGTTTCCTCTATTGTAGCGGATGAGAGTTATTTTTTATAGAGGACGAACTTTGGCGTCGCAATCAACAAGGTGATGCCTGCTGTCAAAGCAAAGAATATCTGGAACGATGTCAACCCTTCCGATAATAGGAAAAGTACGCCTAGTAGGAGTGCTGCCAAGGCACCTCCAGTATTCACAGCCATCTCGATTAAGAATATGTACTCAACTCGCTTACCAGATCGGTCGGCCGTATCAAACATTCCCCTCATAAATGGCATAACATACCCTGAAGTCGCTGCTTCATTCAATGTATTTGTCATCACTACACCTACAGGAGTCGTAATAAGCCCTCTCACGAGATGAAGAATGCTGTTGCCAATCGTTGCCGCCCTAAGCAACTCCCCTCCCCTTCTGCGATCTATAACGCGACCAAACAGATGGGAAATGTAGAGCGAGACGATAAGCGTGATTGAAGTAACAAGACCAATCTCCGCATATACTTGATCTCCCCCGCTGGTAAAGACGACAACGATCATGAAGAGTGACCATGCAGTAAGGGTTGCGAATACATCAAATCCTGCCGCCATCTCCGCAACAAGTGAACGATAGGTAAGCCGCCAAGGAAATCCCGAAAAGTTAAGCAGTCGATTAGTCCGAGTAGGCTCAGGGGTCATGAGTAGTGGTATTGCTGAGAAGAGGAAGAAAAGTGCCGATATTACCATAACTACCTCAGGGCCAAAATAGAGTGCCAATAACCCGCCAATAAGCGGACTCACACCAGTGGCAATCTTTTCAACGATCGTCATATAGCCAATTTCCTTACCTGCGTGTTTCATACTCTTTACCTTTGAAAAATCCACTAAGTACGCAAGGTCGTTCATACTGCCCGAACACGCCTGCAGCGCGCACCAAAGTCCGAGTGCTATCAGTCCGAATTGCGGATTATTAACAAAGGGTAGGAAAGCCATGGCAGCCGCCGAAATAATATTACTGATCAACGTTGCATGCTTTGGACCACGCCATGCAATGAGTTTTGCCGCAGGCCATGAAAAAACAACCTTTAGTACATAAAAGCCGAGCCAAAAAAAGGCTATAAAGCTTAACTCATATCCTGACTGATACAAGAATACTGAGGTGAAAACAGAAACAATCTTGAGCGCGAAAAGTCTCATCAACCTTGATGCATAGAGTTCAGCTACTTCAGAAAATGTTGCATAACGCCAGAAATGACGCCGCAGAAATAATCGGTCTAGTATTCGTTGAAGCATGTGTGTTTTATAGTTTCGTTATTCACTGCTCATTATACTACGGCGA
>DASWXM010000004.1:0-34389 GCA_036405515.1 Saccharimonadales bacterium (SeqCode)
TGAAGCAAAGAAAAACTATACACAGACCAAGATAGATAAGCTTCAGGCAAGGATAGATAATACCCCGGACAATATCTTTACGCGACGTCTTAACGGGTGGCGTAGAGAGAAGCTCCGGGATATGAAGGCGATAAACGAAAAACGTGGCGGGACTGTCGATAAGATCGAGAAAAAGCGTCAGGAAAAGCCTGAAAAATTACGCAAGGAGATCGATGCTCTTGTGAAGAAGAAGATTGATGCAATGTACAAAAAGGCACAACGCGTAGAACTACGCAATAACGGTATCGGAAAGCGTAATATACTAAAACGCCATGAGTTCCTGGCAAAACTTACTCCTGAAGATAAAAAACGAATCGTGGCTCAGGCGATTCTCCAGGTGCGCAAGAAAAATATCAAACTTGGACGTCTCAGTTCCGAGTATTTGCCAGATAATGCAGCGAATGAAGAAAGCGCAGATATAAGAAAGGTCACGGATGATTATGGACGGATTGTTGAGTAAGCAATTTTTAGACAGTATCGGTGTTGAGCTCGATGATCAGACATATCAGGAGCTATCCAATCATTATGAAGACACTCTTAATAGTCGTATTATCGATGAAATCACCGATGATCTTGACGAGAGTCAACTCCAAGAGTTAGCTAGCCTGAGAGATGCCAGTGACCAGTTAATGCAAACATGGCTTGTGGCAAATGTAGCGCAACTTGATAAGATCGTTGAAGGCGAAGTGTCCATACTGATGGGTGACCTGGCTGAAGACGCTGATAGGCTCTAAAGTTTGGGAATATTTTTAGTCGAACTTCATTCCTATTACGAATGAAGGGCGTCGTGAATTTTTCGAGCGTTATCCTTACTCGCGGCGTAGATATTGGCGTTTTCTGGCCTCCTAAGCCTGTCGACGATATCGTCAATGGACTTTTGAGCTTCTGGGGTAAGGTGTCCGCCCTTCTTTAGGTCTTCCACGATCTTTAGGTCGTCCGGATCAAGTGTAGCAAAGGCCTGGTCGGACAACTTACCTTCGTGAAGTCTTTCAAGCATAGACTCCTGAGAAACTGTTCGTTTCTGGCCTGATGCGCTAACACCAGTTGGTTTTACGAAGCGCCCCTCACCTAGGGCTGACTTATCGCCGTCTCCCATACCTTTCGGCATGTCTTTCATGTCATAAGCTGCTTGCTGCTGGATGGTTTTCAGTGCTTCACTACCTCTTTCCTCGTGGTCCTCACGTCCCAGTTCGTCAAGTAGCTCCTGGTGGCCTTTACGATAGGATCGAGAGCCAATAACTCCTGCAGCTGCTGCACGTCGTTCTGCAGATGCCTTCTTATCCTTAACGATTGCCATCAATTCATCATGCTTGAGGTCACTCATCGTCGTCTTCTCTCGACCAACTTCTTCATTGTATTCTTTTAGTAGTGCGGATCTTGCTTCGGCTTGCTGTCGTTCATTGTAGTTTCCACTCTCTGCAACATGCTGTGAAAGTGCCGACTGCTGCCTTCGTGCTGTATCTGTCTCAAGTGACTTGCGACCAAAGGCGCGCCTGTTTCTAAATCCACCAACGCCTCTCACGAATCGACCCCCCCGGCCTTCATAGCCCGCCATTCTGGCCTCGACGTTTTCTGCCCGACGCTTTACTGCGCCCTTGGCGTTTCCGCCTGCCATACCAGTTGCCTTATTTAAACCTCCGGAAAGCTTGGCACCAACTGATCCAAGACCACCAAGAGCCCCCTTGAGCAACATTGGTACTGCAAAGAGCGGTAAGGCTGTGACAGCAAGCGCAGTGAGCTGTAGTAAGATATCATCCCCTGCTGTGTCGGCAATAATTGTGGCTGCGAGTACGCTTGCACCAAATACCATACCTATAATTGGATATAGGAGAAGCATAGCTTTGAAGAGTCCCCACCATTTTTTGAATATCCCTTCGGTGTTTGGTAATAAGTATGCGACAAAAGCGACAGGGGCAGTGACGACAAGCAGGATGATGATTGCCTTTCGCGCAATCAATATGAGTACAATCATCGCAAGTACGAGGAGTACCGGTAATCCGATTGCAACTAGGAGTGCTATCGCTAGAGCAGCTGTGGCACCGATTGCGAGTATCGCAAGCGTGGTTTTCTCCCAGCTTAGATCGCCAAGTCCGCTATATGTTGTACCGCTGTCGGTGTCCGTTGGTAGCTGTGTTGCAAGGAACTGGCTGATATTGGCCCCAATAATATTGCTGAGGTCTATGGCTATCTGGCACAGTATATATGATGCGTTGACGAGAATCGCCGCGACTACAAGTTTTGGTAGCATTCGCTTTACCCCATAGTTTGAGATGCCTGCTCCGGTCATTTGTGAGTAGATGATAAATAAGAATATGACCACAAAAAGAATATTTGCGATATCCCTAAAGCCACCCCACGCTGCTCGGGTATCGTCTCGCTCAAAAAATTGCGGACTGATCTGTAGGAAATTCTCGCCAAGGAAGCTGAGCGCAGCATCGTTGATCTTTGCCATAAAATTCATGACTGGACAGACGATCCAGCCCATGCCATCGATGTCGCAGGTGGTGCCCGTTTCATCGTCGCCACCGAGGGCTTCTTCGGCATCAGGCGATTCAATGGTGGTATTGTCAATCTTATTGATAGCATCGTCATATTTTGCTGGCAGCAGAGCAGCGACACATTCTTTTAATTTGGGCACTCGTTCTTTCTCATCCATCGCCCCTTTTAGTTCGCTCTTTAGTTGGAGTATGACGTTATCATTTGCATAATTTCTTGTAAAATCAACACACTGGTCAACTGCTTGATTGAAGACGTCCTTGCTTAGACCCTTTGTTGCTTTGAATTCGTCTTTTAGGTATTTTGCTGCTTGTTGATTATAGCTACTGATAATATAGGCTGAGTAGTCAGATGAGTATTTTGTGGTTAAGGTTGCCATCTCATGGCAGTGGTAATCATGTGCGCTATTGTCATCATTCTGCCACTTCGGCGTGTTCTCATTGTCACGATTTGCATCATAGACAACGTCAGCAACCTCGCTATCCTGATCTCGCCCGCCCGATAAGTCATACACCTTATTATTGTGAGTAAGATTTCCGGTGGAATCGACGACATCAACAATCACCTGGCCCTTTTCATTTTTTATGTCTTTGATACCATCTGCCAGGCTGGTATTGTTACCACAAAATACCTCGAGCGAGCGTTTGCCAATAAGATAAAGCATCGGCCCCTCATCGTTATCCTGCAACCGAAAGGCTGGACGCTTGCCAGTAGTATCAAGTGCTTTCGTAAGGGCCTGTTGGTATATTGTTCCCTTGCTGTTGTCGTCGGCACCGCTAAAGGTAAATTCTGTCGATTTTGTGCATCCTCCACTGCCGTTAACTTTAAGATAATTGTCTCTGTTGTTGACGCCGGGTACCGACGAAAGTTTGTCGTACATCGCACACAACATAGCTACGGGATTAGTGAATCCAAACGCCTCGGCTCCATTCACAAATACATTTCCGTCATCACAATCTACGGTACCATCATTGTCGTTGGCACCATCCATATCGGGGCCGAGATAGCCAAACCCTCTTGCGTTTTCTCCCGGATCCCATTTTCCAGCATTGATGTCGCTAGCGCTTCTCCTGGTGTCTTTATTGGAGAATCCGCTTTTTAGGCATGCACGCATGCCACGATAGGATAACCATCGTTCTGTGGTGTCTGCTAAAGAAGCTGATGGATTGGTCGGCTCGAAAGCTGCCTGCACGTTTGGCGCAGGCAGCAACATAGTAAAGACTGAAGATAGTGCGACTACAGAACAAGCGACTAGTAGAATAGATCGGCGTAGATAATCCCCCATGTGATCATCATAGCACTTATGGCTATATGATCAAAGAGTATAACAAGGGGATAAGAGTGGGCTTAATTTGCCTGGCTAAGACCCTCAAGATCCTCGGTTGTATACCTTAGGGCTTCTATAATGCTTGACTGAAAATCAAGTTCTGACTCAAACTGGTCTTGGTCTCTGTAAAGGAGCATAATATATTGTTTAACTGCCGGTTCGAGGGCAATAAAATCGGCTTGCCAATGAGCTACACCCTCCATCACGGGCGCGAGAGTTTCGATATTTTGTATATCTTCTGGCGAAGCGTTTTCAAGTGCCGCTTCATCATCGCCGGCCCGAGGATCAACGAACTCCTTCTTCGTCTGATCCCATAGTTCACTTGCATCTTGGATCCCGTTCTCATTTGTATCAGTAATAGCATCGTCTGCACCATCATTATTTCGATCCGCGTTTGGTCCGCTTAGGCTATACTCTACGAATTGTACTGGCTCCCCATCTGGCCCAACTACAAGCTCTGGTGAGTTATCCTTCTTTGGAGCTTCATCGCCGCCCCCGCCTGTGACACCAACACCAACTCCAACAGCTGCGATAAGACCAGCAACTGCTCCACCTATCCTTACGGCTGTATTCTTGTGCCAAGGCTTTCGCTCCTTGGTCTGGGCAGGTGTTGCCCGGAGTTCTTCTGGAAGATGACCTGTATGGAGCTCATCTTCTTTACGAGGATCATAATCAAGTGGAGCTTCTTCAAGGGGTGTGTCATATTCCCTTACTGGTTGCTCATATCCGTGGACACCAGAGTGTTTAAGTTGTTCTCGTGTGAGTCCTTGGTTGTCTTCTGGGAAATGCTCTTGATTTGACATAACTGGTGGTAGCTCCTTCGGTGTCGCTAACTTTAGTGATACTATTTACTATACACCTTATGCTTTGAAAAGTCAAGTAGGTACTTTTTACGACAAGAGTTGAAATGGATTTTACAACTACTTCTAGTCAGCGAGTGTTAGAGGGTTGTAGCTTGTAGGAATGGTCCTGCCTGCAACCGAGTTTACCTGTGCTGTGCTTGGTGTTGGGGTGGTCGGGTTAAGGTAGAGTTTCATCGCTTCAAGTGCACGGCGGTGACGCAACTCAAGCTTGGCACCAATGATAGGATCATTCATCGCCTCATCAATTACGTCCACGTAGGCTTGGCGGTTAGAAGCATTGATATTGTTAAGTTCGGTAGGATTGTCGCGGAATATCTGAAGGCTTCGCACCATTTCATCAATATCCATCTTTCCAACCCTATCGGCTTTAATCTTGCCGGCTGCAATATCGCGGAGTATGGCAGTTGTAGTACCTGCTGTATAGGTACCAGTTTGGAGTGCAGCTTTGTCGGTACCGCTCAAGTGGGTGACCTGGTGGCCAGTCTTGTTCATGGCATCAGCGTATATTTGCTGGAGGTTGCGTCGGCGCTCTATCTCATCTTCATCGAGTGGATTGGCGTGAGCGGTGTCAGATATATCAAAGTACTGACCATTTTCGGAGACCATACCTTGAGTAGCCATGTAATCTGACATTTTTTGCATTGCCGTATTGTTCGCCTTCTCTGTGGCAAGCTGTCGGATGGCGGCGTGTACATGCATTTCTGTTGCAGGCTTATTATCGCGTAGCATGCCAGTTTGGTAAACCTTGATAAGTTCGTCGGCTTCATAACCTTCATTAGAGAAAGTGCTTTCGACTGCTTCGACATTTTGCATCCAAAGGCTTGACCCTTCTTTGTATAGATCGGCGACCACCTTTGTGCGACCATAGTCGGTATCGATACCTGCTGCTCGCTCAAGAAGTGCATCATCTGTTTTAAGTTGCTTATTGAGCGCACTCTTAAAGACATACTCAGCATTGGCTTTTCGTTTTGCCTCTACGGCTA
This sequence comes from Saccharimonadales bacterium (SeqCode), assembly GCA_036405515.1. GTDB lineage: Bacteria > Patescibacteriota > Saccharimonadia > Saccharimonadales > Saccharimonadaceae > JASLCR01. Next base: position 5,709 of record DASWXM010000004.1, read on the forward strand.
TTGTTTGATCAGCCTCACGAATCACCTCGATTTGTTCAGCAACATGTTGCGTCATAGGTCCATGACGACGCTGATAGTCATCTGTTCGACCAGCACTTGCTTCGGCTAGGATTGACTCCCACTCATCTTGGAGGCCCTTGAGTCTCTTGGCATTTGCTTGACGTTCAAGCTGTCGACTATAGATAGTACGGTCATTGAGACTGAGTTCTTCCCAGTGAGATTTACCCTCATCTTCAATAAGTGCTTTTGCTTGAGCGGCCCGGCCTTCATATTCCTGGATCATTTTGCTTTGAGTACGGAGTGCATTGCTTGCAAGAATTGTCTCTTCGAGCTGTAGGGCACCTTGAGAGTCAACTATCTTCTTTGCATTCTCCGCAAGGCCAGAGTCGACCACTGTCTTGATGCGGAGCTCTTTTATTTTTGCTTCATAACTACCAGTCGCGGCATTGGCAATGCTTTGTTGGTAGTGTTTTTCACCATCACTTTCGATTGAAGTTTTGATTGCCTCAGCATTGCGGTGTGCGGCATGAGATCGATGTAGCTCGTGTTCGTGGCGCGCAAATCGCTTATCGCGAGTATTCTGAAGTCCGACTATCCGGTTTTGGAATGATTCATCATTAAGATGATTGGTTGTTGCCTGATAATCACTTGCAAACCTATCTTCCGTTGCGGCTTTTCGACCACGACGCGTCCTGCCGTAGTATGCATCGGCTTGCGCATTGTAGCTTTTGGTCATGTTATCTCGATGCATTTTGCCACTTGCAAAGTATGCACCGGCTGTAGTTGGCCGTGCGAGGGCTCGAGCTGTACGGAGACGATCGCCTTTTTTGAGGCTTAGGTCTTTACGTCGTTCCATACCGTTGCGAAGTGCACGCGCTTTATGCATATCACGATTTTCACCTGCCCAATTCTTTGCCCGGTCAAACACACCCTTACTACGGTCATTTGCCATGCCGGCAATTGTACCCATGAGGCCGCTACTGAGCCTGATAAGGAACGGAGTGATGAATAGCGGAATAACCTGCACGAGCAGGCCGAGGATGACGACAGGAAGCGTGCTGGCATTTTGAATAATGAGTACACCGGTGAGCTGGGCGCCTCCGAATATAACGGCAAATGCCGGGAACATTACCATGAGCGCGGTGAAAAGCTTGCGCCAGCGTTTGAACCATTCCTCGGTATTTGGGAGGAGGTACGCCACGAACGCTAACGGCGCTAGGACAATCATGACAGTAATGAGTGCCTGACGAGCGGCGAGAATGATTACAGCAACAAATACGGCAAAGAGTGCCGGGATGAGTGCGCCGATAATAGCGAACGCAAATGCCCCTGCCCCACCTGCTGTGGCTCCAAGGATTCCGATTGTTGCGAGACTACCACCGCCGAGCGCAAGGGATGTTACTTTTACCCAGCCTATATCATCTGCTCCAGAATTGGCGGCACCGATACGCTCTTGCATGGCCATGAACATATTCTGCACTGATGCACCGAGAATATTTGACACGTCGACTGCGATAGCGCATATCCAGTACGATACATTTACTAGGATGGCGGCGATAATGATGCGTGGAAGCATCTTTTTGATCGTATAGTTACTGATTACTCCGCCAGTGATTTGAGCGTAGATAAGGATAAGGAATCCGATGATGAAACAAACATTCGCGATATTACGAACAACGTCCCACATTTCATAAAGCCCGCTGTCTTTGCCGGTAATCGGAGAAACATTGAGATATGAAGCAATAATGTTGTAGAGGTAATCCATACCTTCGGCAATCCAGTTTGAGACTGGACAAATAATCCAACCGATACCACTGACGTCACATGATGAAGGCTCGATGGTTGCAGCATTGCCATAAGTTGAAGCATCGACGTCGATCTTTTCTGGTGGTGAGAGATTACTGAACTTTCCAGAGGCTACATCAAAAAAACCAAACACATAGTAGGCTGAAGTAGCCTTTGCTGGGTCTGTCCCCTTGTCAAAGTAGATGATATAGCCCTGTGCCTGCGCGCCGGTACGAGCATTGCCATTGTCGTATGCGGCGTAGTAGACGGTACCTTCCGGGAGGGTAGATTTGTCGTTTTTCTCTGCTGTCTTCGGACCAGTATAATCTCTCGCGTCATAGCTGAGACTATCTCCGTTCCAGTTGGCATCATGACCTATAGCGTTAGCGGTGGGAACTACGGCATTTAGGTACGCGAAACATGCCACAAGCAGTGTGGCAAACAGCGTAATAAATTTCCGCGGTGATATTCTACCCCGCGGAGCTCTTACGAGACCTTCCCACATATCCCTTGGATTGTACCATTTTACAGATGAAAAGTCAAGATTAAGACGGAACAATTGTCAATCTTGTCAAAACCCTCCCGGCGTACTACCATATAGACAGCATGAAAAGAATTCTGGTTTATCTGATAATGGTGCTTGCAAGCGCCGGAATCGTCTCTACAATGAGTCCGATATTGCCATCGGCAGCTGCTGCTGGCAATGGAGGATGTAACGATACGCGGTTCTTAACATTCCCGGCATGGTACCGGGGTCTTGCGGATGGGTCGGGGTCTAAATGTGAGATAAAGTCGCCAGCAGATTTTAACTCAGGTGACTTTGGTAAAGGACTTACCACCTATATTACTATTATCGTACTTAATGTGGTAGAAATCATGCTTCAACTCGTCGTATATATTTGTGTTGGCTTTATTATCTGGGGTGGATTTATGTACCTGATTAGTGCCGGCAGTAGCGACAAGATTAGCTCTGGTAAAAAGATGATTCAAAACGCTATTATTGGACTCGTGATCTCACTTATTGCGGTGATTGCAGTATCATTTATCGTGACAAGGATCGGAATATAGACATGCTTGAGCGATTGATGGTATTAGCATTCACATTGAAGCCTGGCGACAATGTAAATATCCCTACGGCAAAGCCTGATGATGTATTAAATAATGTGCTTGGGATTGTCTATTTTGCTGGTGGTGCGGCATGTGTGATTGTAATTGTCGTTGCTGGCATACTTTATGCGACATCAAATGGCGATTCCGGTAAGGTAAAGACAGCAAAAGATGCCATATTATATGCTGTAATCGGCCTTGTGGTGATTATGATGGCATTTGTAATAACGGGCTTTGTGCTCGGGAGGTTTTAATGAAATACAAGACTAAAGCAATAATGCTGGCAATGGCGTTTGTAGCCTCATTTTTTGTGGCCGCTACCCCATTGGCTGCTTCGGCGAGTGTGCTTGATGAGGCGTGTAAGACAGATCCTAGCTCGACGATTTGTAAACAAACAAAAGACAGTGGCAGGAAGACAGATGACTTTATTCAAAATATTATTTCTACCCTTTTCTTTGCTCTTGGTGCTATCAGTGTCATCGTAATCATTGTCGGTGGTATCAAATATGCAACTGCGGACGGTGATTCCGGCAAGATATCGAGCGCAAAGAACACCATTCTCTACGCAGTGGTTGGGCTTGTTGTGGCGGTGTTGGCAAATGCGATTGTATTCTTTGTAGTCGGCGCGTTTAAGTAAGGAAAGGAAAAAGATGATGAAAAAAAGAATCCAACTAATGATCATAGCAGTCCTGGCTGTAAGTAGCTTGGCATTTGCGCCACTTGCTCCATCTGCAGTGAGTGCTGCAAGTCCTCAAGAAGAGATATGTAACGGTACCGGTGGTACTTGGAGCGGTGGTACATGTACTAAGGCTGGCGAAAAGGATCTTGGTGTAAGAATTCAGGATATCGTCAATGTCCTCCTCTTCGTCCTTGGTGCTATTGCAGTGATCGTCATTGTAATTAGTGGTATCAAGTATGCGACTTCAGATGGTGATTCCGGCAAGATATCGAGCGCAAAGAACACCATTCTCTACGCAGTGGTTGGGCTTGTTGTGGCGATTCTTGCCTATGCTATCGTCAACTTTGTAATTGGCGCGTTTTAAGTAAAGAATTTGTCGAATCCGCTTAACAAACAGAGTGAAATCTGTTATAACCATTACAGATAATCATACGAAAGGAACAAATCGTTAACATGAAAGCATATCTACTAAACTCACTGAAGGCCCTCCTCTTGGTGCCAGTACTCGCGCTTGGAGTCGCTACAGTTGTACCAGCTACTCAAGCGAGCGCAGCAGCTAACTGTACGGATGAGGTTTCTCTCAAAAACGGTGCAGACTGTGCTCAGGGTGATGACCAGCAGTCTGACTTATTCGGATCAAACGGCGTCTTTAAGACAATTACAAACGTCCTTCTGTTTGTAATCGGTGCAATCTCGGTAATTATGCTCATCATCGGCGGTATTCGCTACACCGTATCTGGTGGTGACAGCGGTGCTGTGACAAGCGCAAAGAACACCATTCTCTACGCAATTGTTGGTATCGTAGTTGCGATTCTTGCCTTTGCGGTTGTTAACTTCGTTATTGGAAGTTTTGGCGCAGAATAAATCGACACACGTAGAAATAACGCACTCATTCGGGTGCGTTATTTTATTTAGACGCGAAGTACTGGTATGGGTAAATAAAAAATAACCACTTCCCTCGCCGAAGTGGTTATTTTGAGTAGGACTTTTCTACTACTGAATCGCAATCTTCTTTGCCTGCTCCTGCTGTACCTTAGGGAAGCTGATTGTGAGCACGCCGTCTTTGAGGGCCGCTGCTGCTTCATCTTCTTTTACGGCAACTGGAAGTGCAACGGTGCGGCTAAATTCACCCCAGTAGCATTCCTGGATGTGCCAGTTTGTAGCCTCGGTATCATCACCGCTTGATAGCGTACCTGAAATAGTCAGGATGCCATCTGAGATGCTAACATCAAGATCTTCCTTATTTACACCTGCAGTACGTGCTTTGACTACAAGCTGGTCGTCAGTCTCATAGACATCAACTGCGAGCTGGCCCGGAAAATCTTCCTGGTCATCTTCCCAATTGTCATCTGACTGTACAGGTACCTGTGCGTCATTCTGTACCGCTGGTTGATCGGTTGTTGTAAGATCGTCATCGTTGAGAAATGCCGCAGCAAGTTCGTCTTCGATGAGCAAATCGTCGTTTTGTTTACGGGCCATGATATCCTCCACTTCTATCTAAGGCTCTATTGACAGATAGTCCTCTTCAGTATAGCCAATACCTCAGGTATAATCAACAAAAGTACCCCTTTAAACGTAAAAAACACAATGATTGAAAGCCTTCTGCAAATAGTTGCCCCCCACCACTGTTATGGATGCGGTGAAATCGGAACACTTTTGTGTGATAATTGTAAATATAACATCGTTGATGAACGTTATACGGCATGTATTGTGTGTCGGATGCCCGAAGCGAGCCAAGGAGTATGTAGAGCATGCATGTCTACCTATACACGCGCATGGGTGGTAGCGGAGCGATCTGACGAAATAGAACAGGTCTTGAATGGGTATAAGTTTATGCGGCAAAAGGCAGGCGCAAAGAGTGCTGCTGTGTTATTGGATGATGTATTGCCTAACTTTATCGGAATGAATGTAGTGATCGTCCCGGTGCCGACGATTTCGGCACATATTCGGCGTCGAGGGTATGATCATATGGCACTCGTAGCGAGGAATTTTGCAAGGCAGCGCAAACTCTCGTACTCCCCTCAGCTTATACGTAGGTCAAATAGTGTGCAGCTTGGCTCGTCAAAGCGCCAACGCTTTTTAAACGCGAAAAATGCATTTGCAGTAAAAGGATCTCTTGATCCTGAGGCAGTATATCTTGTGGTTGATGATGTGGTGACAACTGGAGCTACCTTAGGATTTGCTGCACAAGCACTGCTCGATGCTGGTGCAAGTACGGTATGGGCAGCGGCAATTGCGCGTCAACCTCTCGACAAGTAGCATGCGTATCTGTTAAAATAGGTCAAGTTTGGAGAGGTGACCGAGTGGTTGAAGGTACCGGTCTTGAAAACCGGCAAGGTGTAAAAGCCTTCGAGGGTTCGAATCCCTCCCTCTCCGCCAAGAAAAAAGCAGACCATCTGGTCTGCTTTTTTCTTGACCCAAGTAAGCACTACCGCTCTCGTCTATCTAGACGTTCGTTCCACCGCTACCGCCACCAGTAAAGCTGCCAAGTACAAAATTGATAATAGCGTAAGCAAGCATTGCGATAATTACACCGACAATTGCATAGAGGATGGTATTTTTCGCCGCAGTGACATTAGCTGAATTGCCGCCACTTACTACATACCGAAGGCCGCCGATAATGATCATAATGACCGAAATTGCACCAAGTACAAACAGGAGAACATTCGTAATCGTTGAGAAGATACCACTACTCCCAAAAAGCTCAGCAGTTTGGTCATCACCGCGCGCGGAGTCTGCTCCGCCTTGGATACCGCCATCGAGTCCCGTTACTGCGCCAACAGGTGTAACGACAAAAGCAAAGGCAATTGCCAAAGAGAGTGCGATGGGTGCATAAGTTTTGTAGATTTTTTTCACCATATAACCTTTCTTTTGTCTAAAATTCTATTTTCTACTATAGCAAAATGATATAAAAAGTCTACTCGTGGCCTCTGTTTCATGGTACAATTGAGCGAGTTGGCGGCTTGGAGGAGTACCCAAGTGGCTGAAGGGGACGGTTTGCTAAATCGTTAGTCCGGAGAAATCTGGAGCGGGAGTTCGAATCTCCCCTCCTCCGCCAAATAGAAAAGACATGCGGCTGCATGTCTTTTCTATTGGTATGAGGCGGCGAGTTCGGCGTAGTACAGCGAATAAAGTGAGCGCTATTCTCCTTCTCTATTTTGCTCATGCTATACTATTTTTATGCAACCAAATGAACCTCAGACGCCTAACCAGGCCCCGACAGGATTCGACCAGCCACAGGCTTATACCCCTCAAGTTCCGACTCAGCCTCAACAGCCAGTGCAACCTACGGTCCAGTCGCCTGTGGACCCGGTGGTGCAACCGGCACCATTTGTGGCACCAACTCAGTCTCAATCTGAGCCTGTAGCTACTGAGCCACAATGGCAGCAAGAAGCTCCCGCTGCTAAGACGGAATCTATGACTGCCGATGAATATGAAAATGATGATACAGACGTTGACGGTCCAACGGAGCTTCCAGAGATTCAGCCTATCAATTGGCAAGCGCAAGAATATCTACAGTATGATAAGTCTCCTGCTTGGTATATCGTATTTGGAGTGATTGTCTGTTCCCTTGTGGGGATAGCGATCTTCTTGCAGGCATGGACATTTGTTGCTTTGATTCCGGTTATGGCGGTTGCTCTCGTAGTCTACGCACATAGACCGCCACATGTAGTTAACTATGCGTTCAGTGAGAAGGGGCTCTATATCAATGACATGCTTCATCCGATGGGTGAATTCAAGACATTTAGCGTAGTGCAAAGCGCAAACCCTGAGCAGAATCAGCTAGTATTAATACCGGTAAAGCGATTTCGGCCGAGTATGACGATCTTCTTTCCGAGTAGTATTGGCGAACAACTTGTTGATATAGTGGGTGCGTATCTTCCGAGCCAGCCCTACAAGCCCGATGCGGTCGATAAGATTATCCAGAAGCTCCATATCTGATATTGCATATCGTACCTCTGTTGTGTTACAATAATTCGAGTCTGCTTAAGGGCGGAAGCACCTTCTAGTTACACTACACGGATGAATTTCCGTGTGTATGCACCCGTAGCTCAGCTGGATAGAGCGTCGGCTTGCGGAGCCGAAGGCCATAGGTTCAAATCCTGTCGGGTGTACCATAGTGAAACTACAGATTGAGACCGGTTTGGATGCCGGTCTCTTTTTTGTTATGTACTCACCTATCTCTGTTATCTTGGTTTGGATTTCAGTACAGTGCCGCTAATACGAACATTAGGTACTATTTGATGCTTCAATTGCTAAACCGGCAGGTGTGTCTAAGTCATTAAGGACAAAAAGAAATTCACCCGTATTGGGCTCATCGGCCTTTATATTGATGTCTTTGACCGTCGTGGCCTTTAAGAGAAAACCAAGTTGCTCGGCTAAGCGAAGCTCTCCGCCTAGCATTTGTTTCACTAACAATACCCCGCCTGGTTGTAGTTTTAACCTGGCTTCACGAAGCATCGCTAGCCGTTGGCTGTAGCTGAGGATTTCAGGGTCATTCCATCTTGAGTAGCTTTTATCCTCTTCGCAGCCTAGCAAAACGATCATGTTACCAAGATTCTTTAGAACCCCTGGGTCAAAGCCGGCCACTGTCTCTACTTTAGATTTTGCAATTTCTTCTGGCATTATTGTCAGTGCACTCACGGCTATGCCCCCAATAGAATGAGCTGGGTAGGGTATGTTTCTTGCATCGACTATCTGAGATGCACCTTCGGTCGGTTCAAAATTGGAAATGACAATCCCATTGGGTAGCTTGCTTTTCCCTAATGCAGCAAAGCCGCCAGGAGTTGGTCCGGCTATTTCTAGTAAGACTCCATTTGTGTGGGCTAATGCAGCTAGGGTCTCACGTCGTAAATTGCGTCGTTCGGCCCTGCTGGAATCGTCATTTTTGTCATGTCTATGAGGATAGCGTTTTAAGGATGCGGCTGTCATAGAGTGTCTTCTGTTTATTGGTTGTTAGCAGCAGATTGTGAGGATCAAGCTCATCACTTTACTGCACAATACTTCCTAACATTATCACACTTATGCTTATTTGTCAATAGTAGGTTGGGTGTTGGTAAATGATTTTTGATTTCATCAACTACTATGTACCATAGTGTAATTACAAATTGAGACTGAATTCATTTCAGTCTCTTTTTGTTGGCTGCTTCAGTTTTCTAAGTGGATCCAGGAACAAGTGTGTTTTGGTACGGCTCATCACGAGTATCGAATCCGTCATCGCTTTCTGGAGCGTTAGCTGCAACTGCTATCAGAATAATGAAAAGTGCAATGCCAAGTATTGTAAAGACGGTCGTAATTGCACCTGTGATAATGCCGGTAATACTAAAGCCATGTCCGCCTGGTCGTTTCAGGGCGATAATTCCCATAATAATCGCGGGGAGCCCCGTTAAAATTCCAAAGCCTGCGAATGAAACGAGGCCAAGAACCATAGACGCCATAGCTAAGTCATTTTGCGGCTCTTGAGCAGGGACGGGTTGAGCTGGGGGGTGTTCAGGTGCAGGTGTCGGGACTTCGATCTGTGTCATGCGTCTACTATAGCATATGCTAAAACTAGTATTACGTTTGGACTCGAAAAGTTGTTTTGCGTCTTGTATACTGTTAATTCACGGAGAGGTGCAGGAGTGGTTGAACTGGCTGCTCTCGAAAAGCAGTAGACCCCTGGGGTTTCGAGGGTTCGAATCCCTCTCTCTCCGCCATGTTGAGAATATTGTCTGTATTCTGCCTATGCTTTATAGTTAATGGTAATTATGCCGCACGCAAATTCATTCTTCCATCTCTCGTCAGATAAAACGACTGCTTCAAAGATGCGCAAAAAAGGCTTCACAATTGTTGAGATGCTTCTAGTAATTGTGGTGATCGCAATACTTGCAGCTATTAGTGTCGTGGCGTATAACGGTGTCTCGCAGCGTGCCACCGTCGCCCATTATGAATCAGTAATCAATGCTTATGATAAAGGACTACGCTTGCATAATGCTCGAACCGGATCGTATGCCAGCTCTGATCTTTATACCTGTCTTGGAAGAGTGGAAGATTATCCAGCTACACCAGAGTTTCCTGCCGGAGCTTGTCAGGTGAGCGCAACGAACGGAACGGTATATATGTCGGTTGATCCGAGACTGGCAAGCGAAATAATGGTGTATTCGGCAAACCTACCACAACTTCCAAAGAATCTTATTACTGTAACAGCCTGGGATACAAGATATAGGGGCGCCTGGATGAACAATGAAGGTGACTACTATGAGATTGAGATGGTATTACCAGATTCGATGCCTTCATGTCCTAAGAATATGAAGCAGTATGAGTTCGACGGTCTTTACTGGTGTGAGCGCTGGGAGTCAGACTAGCTGCGGCAAAGCACACTGCTTGTGTAAGTTACTGTGTAGAGAACTAGTCTCTCTTTGATGTTGTAGGCCTTCCTTCCTGACCTTTTTTGCCTAGGGTGTTTTTGTGTCTCGTTTTTGGTTCTGTTGATGGAATATCAAACGGAGCACCGTCGATCGTGCCGATATCTACTCGCCCGATTGGTCGTACGGTGCCATTTGGTTTGATAATGATATCTGCATAGCCAGTGATGGATCGATATATGGTATTGCGATAAAACACACGAAATGAAATATCTCGTTGTGGCTGCGCACCCGGGTCTGACCAATTGTTGATAGTTGGCGCGCTCTCTGCCCCGCCGCTAGTTCCTTGGACATTGAGTACTGTCCATGTACCATCAGAGTTGCAAAGCATCATAACTGGATAATTGGTATGCCAGTGGCCTGCATCGATCATCGCCGCCGGAATGTCACGGATCGTTTCGGTAGGATTACACTCGGTAAGGCTCGAGGGTTTAGACGAAAGGAATTCAGACATGGAGTTAGTATCAAGCACTGCACCGATGGCGGCGGGCTGATGCAGGGCAATAATATCGACAGGAGATGCAAGGCCTTCCTCGTATGTCTGCTCACCAAGAGATACTTGGGTTTCATCTGAGTTTGGATAGTATGGTTTGCCGAGGAATGGTGTCTGCTGAGGATCTGATTTTCCGTAAATGCGCATGCCCTCTATCTCGCTAACACCATCAAGGACGGACATGCCGTATTCGCTAGCGTACTTACCCGTATTTCCAATATCATGATTTCCAAGGACTACGACAGTTGGGTCATCACCATTAAGTCCAGCCTGCTGCTTTATGGCATCTCTTTGAAGCTCAGGGTCATATACCATATCGCCAAGATTGAGTACGATACTGAATTTCTCTTCACCAAACGAATCCTTTAGTTGCTGGACGGCTTTGCTTGCGAGTTCAATACCTGCCGTACCTCCATGGAAGTCTGTAACAATAAGGAGCGCCTCTTCGTTATCTCGGGGTGGGCTCAGACTCTGTAGTTTTTCCTGGAGCTGAGGAGTGGTCTGTTCTAAGTAGGCTGCTAATGCTTTTTCGCGTCGCATATTGAGTAGTTTGGCATATTCTGTCGCCTGTGAGATGAGTGAAACAAGCTGGGGATTGTCAGTTGTAGCCCCAGCAAATGGAGTATTTGTTAAAGCAGAGATGGTGGTCAGACTCTCCGGGGTACGATGAGCTGTTTGCCAGGAGGCATGATTGCTCGTAGCTAGTGCCCCGCTGGCCGCAAGTGAAATAGTAAGGGCACCTGCAATGTAGCCGCGCGTTATAGGTAGCTCAGACTGACCAGTCTGTTTTCGCGAGAGATTCTTCTCGCGAACAAGCGCGCAGGCACCATATAATGCTACTCCACCCAGTAGTGTTGGCCATTTCAGGTAGTCAATCACATTATCAATTGTGGCGCTCTTTAATTCATCACCTATGGTTTCGATGACTGCATCAGGATCTTCGATAAGACTTGCATAAATTGCCGCACGTTCGGGCGAAATGATATCGCGAATGCCATCATTGGTTGCGGTAGTAGGAAGGCCGGTAACTTTTATTTTCAGCCCAACTCCCGCATGTGTTTTATCGAGATAAATACTACCGGAGTTAAGGATATCGACACTACTCGCCTCTGATTCGTACGAAAGATTTACTGGAAATTCACCTATTGTTGTCTCGACTTCGGTTGTCTCGAGTGCATGATTGATCGCATGTGGCGAAAACAAGACACCCATAAAAGCCGAGGCGCCGAGTAATTTTGCCGACTCTCTAACCCCACCCCGCACATATTCTATACTGCGGCGATTCATATGCTCTATCATACGCTTCTCGTTCGCGGTATCATAGAGATATATGAAAGATTCGATTTTTACGAAAATTATCAAGGGTGAAATCCCTTGCCACAAGGTGTATGAAGATGAGCATACGCTCGCTTTTCTAGATATTCATCCAGTACAGCCAGGGCATACGTTGGTAATTCCGAAGAAGCAGGTGGAGTTTATCTGGGATCTTGAAAATGACGACTACGCGGCAGTAATGGCGACGGTAAAAGCGGTCGGCGTGCGGCTGCGCGAATTGCTCGCGGTACCATACGTTGGAGTAAAAGTTGTCGGGGTAGATGTGCCGCACGCGCATGTGCACCTGATTCCGTTTACAACGAGCGAAGAATACAACACGGTAGTTGACATAGCCGTAGAGCCAGACCATGCATTCTTGGCGACTATGGCTGAGAAACTGCACTTTTAGCATGATTACGATTATTGCGGTCGGCAAGAAGCATGAAGACTGGATAATGCCAGGCCTTGAGCGCTATCAGAAGCGTCTGAGGAAACCGTTTGATGTAGAATGGGTACTTTTGCCACACTCTCGAGCTGAGGGTGTAGAGGCGCGCGAGGAAGAGTCCCAGGCTATACTTTCACGTCTCAATAGCTATAGCTATGTAGTACTGCTTGATGAAACCGGTAAAAATATTGATTCCCCTACTTTATCTGAAAAGCTTGAAGCGATGTTTAATTCTTCGAAGTCGATTGTGGTAGTGATTGGTGGTGCCTATGGGGTCAATGCCACTCTTTTGGATCGGGCGGATTTTGTGTGGTCACTCTCCAAGTTGGTGTTTCCTCATCAGTTGGTTCGGCTTGTGCTACTTGAACAATTGTATCGTTCGCAAGAGATTTCTAGGGGTGGTGGATACCATCACCTCTAGATTTTATACTTATTCATAACGAAACATTATTGACATAATATAAAACTTATGCTAGTATTAAATCATACCCTAACAACATAAAAAGAAAATAGAGTATGAAACAAAAAGAATCCATGACAAGATATGCGTCGTTTGCCGTGGTGCTTATGACATTCATTGGTGTCGCATTACATGATACGAAGCTTGATACGATGACACGGTTTGCGATGGCGCTACCTGCAGTGATAGCCGCTTATGAAGGAGCACAGTTGCTTCATGCCCTTGGTGGCGACTCTCACACCCATGTCGAACGGGTGTCGGTCAAGGATCTTGCCGGAAAGAACACTTCTCTCATGCCCCGTATTCAGGGAAAACGCGACGAAGCGAAGAAATACCGCCAGAATAATGGTGAGCCAAAAGGCCGTGGCGCATTTGACCAGTATTACTTACCTCTTGCTGTCTAGGAGCCGATAACTTCAAGCTCTGCTTGCAGTCTGGCTACAAGCGCCTCTGCTTCACGTAGATCTGACTTGGTCTGATCAACGAGATGAGCAGGGGCCTTTTCAACATATGACGGGGTGTCGAGTCGCGATGTTAGCCGCTTGACGGTCACATGTGCTTCAGCTAGGCGTACTTCAAGATTTGATTCATGCTCTTCAAGCGTCTTGGCGTCAATATCGAGCCATGCTTCCCTTCCGGAATTGGCTAATCGAAGACCACGCGGCTGGTCGGTTGCAGTAACATCATGAAGCTGAGCCATACGTTTGATGAGGGCAGCATTGTCGGCAACAAGACTATCGCTGCCATACACCAGCGTGTGTTTTCCCTTTCCTGGGAGTTCATTTTGGACAAATCGTGCTTCGGTGATTAGCTGCTGTAAACGCTCAAACTCTGCAGCAGCGATCTCATTGTAGGTAAGTACTTGCGGCCAGCGCGCTTTAATAAGCAGATCGTTGTACCATGGGAGTGTTTGCCAAATTGTCTCGGTAACAAATGGCGCGAATGGATGAGTGATACGTAGCGTCGTGTCGAGCACCCAGACTAGCAAGTCATTATTTGGATTGTCTTTGCTTGCCTCTATGTACCAGTCGGCGACATTACTCCAAAGGCTATGGTAAATAGCTTCTGACGCCTCGGCAAATCGATAATTCTCAAGTAGATCGGACACCTTTTGTGTTGTGGCTGTGAGCTCGCGTACAATCCAGTGATCAGCGAGTGTGTCAGCGGTTGGTGCCATAGGCTTGTAATTCTCGCCAAGCTTACCTTCGATAAAGCGTGCCACATTCCAGAGCTTGTTGCAGAAATTGCGACCAGCGATGAGTGAGCCTTCTGAGAATGCCTGATGCTGAGCGGGTGAACGATTTGCGATGATGCCAAGACGAAGCGCATCGGAGCCATACTGGGCTACCTTATCCATTGGATTGATGACATTTCCTTTTGATTTACTCATCTTTTGGTTGTGCTCATCGTTTACCATGCCGTGTAGATAGACGTCCTTGAACGGCACCTTATCGGTGCGGTAAAGACCGAGCATGATCATGCGCGCTACCCAACGATCGAGAAGATCGGTACCTGTTTCCATGACTGCACTAGGGTAAAAACGACTTAGCTCACTAGCGGCGTCGAGTGCATCTGTAGTCACAAATGGCCACTGACCACTAGAGAACCATGTGTCAAAGGTGTCCTCTTCCCTCTTGTAAGTCTTGCCATCGACAGTAATTGTTTCTTGGTCAACTTGGGTGTTGAATAGCCAATCGTTTTCATCTTGTATGTTCTGAAATGCTGGGATTGGAATACCCCAAGGAATCTGGCGGCTCAAGTTCCAGTCTCTGAGACCGTCAAGGTATTGTATAAGTACGCGCTTACGGGATGCTGGATAGAAGCTAATTTCATCTGTGAGTAGTACTTCTTTGGCACGATCAGCAAGCGGCTTCATCTTAAGGAACCACTGGTCTTTGAGCATTGGTTCGATCACGGTATCGCATTTATAGCAGTGGCCTACAGCATGTTCGATTGTCTCCTCTCCTCTGAGGAGCTCACTCGCCTGCAACGCTCCAAGCACACGTTTGCGAGCATCCTCGATTGGCAGTCCTGCAAACTGGCTTGGAACATTTTTCATAGTTCCATCAAAATCTATCACTTGGATATGCGGCAGATCGTGTCTCTTCCCTATTTCGTAGTCATTTGGATCGTGAGCGGGAGTTACTTTGAGTGCACCAGTACCAAAAGTCGAATCAACATACTCATCAGCAATAATCGGTATTTCTCTTTCACTGAGTGGTAATAGTACCGTGCTACCAATAAGGTGCTTGTAACGCTCGTCTTCAGGATGCACCGCTACGGCAACGTCACCAAACAGTGTTTCAGGACGACTGGTAGCAATGATAATCTCGTCGATCTTATCGAGTGTTGGATACGCAATCTTCCACAACTTTCCTTTCTCATTTTTGTGAACAACCTCAATATCCGCAAAGCTTGTGCGATGCTTTGTACAAAAGTTAACGATTCGCTCACCTCTATAAACAAGGTCGTCTTCCCAGAGCTTCCTGAAAGTTTCATAGACTGTTTTGATGACTTTTTCGTCGAGCGTATAAACAGAATGCTCCCAGTCGGCACTGACACCCAGTGCACGAAGCTGGAGTTCCATATCACCGCGGCGAGCTTCAACAAAATTCCAAATCTGGCTATAGAGTTGTTCACGTGAAAAGTCGAATCGACTCTTACCTTCTTTATCGAGAACTTTTTCGTATACCACCCATGTTTCAAACCCTGCATGATCCGCTCCTGGGATAAAGATAGCATCCTTCCCTTTCATACGATGAAAACGCACAAGAATATCTTTGAGATTCATATCAAGCGCATGGCCGATATGAAGGTTGCCATTTGCATTTGGTGGTGGCATGATGACGCCGTATGGCTCCCCTTCTCCGGTTGGACCAAAAGCACCAGAGGTCTCCCACTGTGCATAGATGGTCGGTTCATATTGATCAGGTGTGTAGGCCTTTGCTAAGTTCATGCTGTCTCTAGTTGTTTTTCACGTGAAAAACGATAATATTTGAACGATGTTTTCATGTGAAAACTCTGTATTTCACGTCTCTTTCTTCAGATATAGTATAGCATATTTGCCGTATGGCATCGTTGGCGATAGGGCATAGGGCAGCATCATTTAGAAAAGGATATCAGAGTAATCTTTTCACCCATTCCTTACGCTATAATAAAGGGAATGATACAGGAGATAACAGACCAGGAAATCTGGAACAGGCTTATAGAGGAAAATGGGGGTCACCCTTTGCAGCTTTGGGGATGGGGTGAAGTTAAGTTACGGCACGGCTGGCAGGCGCGACGTTTCGCACTCGATGATAACCTGCGGGTAGGAGCCCAGGTATTACTGCGCCGGCTTCCGAAGGGCATAGGTGCGTTTGCGTATATTCCTCGCGGTCCAGTGGGGGAGTGGAGCCAGGCGATGCTTGATGAGCTCAGTCTGATATTGAAAAAGCAGTTTAAGGCAATAGTGCTGAGCGTTGAGCCTGACCAAGAAGAGATGACTACTCTACAAGGCTGGAAGAAGGCAAAAAATACGGTGCTTTTGGCGCAGACACTGAAGCTTGATCTTGAGAAGAGCGAGGAGGAACTCTTGGCTAACATTAGCTCAAAACGCCGCTACGATATACGATCGTCGACTAAGAAAATCGCAGCGTTCCGCCAGCTAACAAGTAGCGAGGATCTAGAAAAGTGCTTGGCATTGTATAAGCATACTGCTAAGCGAGCTGGCTTTGCACTCCACGGTGATGATTATTACCATGATATCCATGTTCAGCTCGGGGAGCATTCGGTTATTCTTGGTGCTTGGGACGAGCAAGGGAATCTACTTGCCTTTACATGGTTTGCTGTGTCACCGAAAGTTGCCTTCGAGCTTTATAGCGGAATTAGTGATAAAGGACAGAAACTTCGGATTAACTACGGACTCAAGTGGTGGTGTATCCAAGAAATGAAGCGGCGAGGCGTAAAGCAATATGATTTCAACGGACTGTTAAATGACGGAATCAGCACCTTTAAGAGAAGCTTTGCTTCGCATGAAACTACGCTTGTCGGTACGTACGATAAGCCTCTCTCTCCTCTTTATAGTGTGTGGTCAGAGGGCCTGCCGCTTGCAAAGAAGGTCGTCAGGACTTTGAAGAAACGCTAGACGCCCAGGCAGTGTGTTTCATCGATAATGACGGCACTGCGTGGAGCGTATGTGGATCAGTGGGTTCGACCACTTGGCTCTGATAATAGGCGAGTGTAGCGATCATGGCTGCATTGTCGGTGCAAAGTGAAATTGGTGCGTAGTTAATCTCGAGCGGTAGACGTTCGGACAGTTGGCGACGTAACTCTTGGTTTGCCGCGACACCCCCTGCGATGACAACTGAAGCTGGATTATTCACGTGAAAAGCTGCCTCTGCAGCATCAACCAGTGTCTTGACGGCGGTGTATTGGAAGCTGGCGGCAAAATCATTGCACTGTGAGGCCGTGAGAAGCCCTGAGAGCTCATGTGAGGGAAATTTAAAGTCTTTTCCCACTTCATGTTGTACGGCCCTCAGAACGGCGGTTTTGAGGCCCGAGAAGCTAAAATTGAACGGGCTGCCCAACTTTGCTTTTGGTAATTGGTATTTTTTCGGGTCACCGTGCTTGGCAGCCTCGGCGATTGATGGTCCGCCAGGGTAAGGAAGACCTAAGATCTTTGCTACTTTGTCGAACGCTTCTCCGACGGCATCATCTTGAGTTTGCCCAAGTAGCTCGTAGTCGCCGTGATTGCGGAAGAGAACAAGCTGTGAGTGGCCTCCGGACACGATTAGAGCGAGCATAGGGAAGATGGGTTGCGTGGACGGGAGTACCAGATCGTCAGATTTTTGCTCTGTAATAAAATTTGCGTAGACATGCGCCTCAACATGGTGGATTGGGTAGAGTGGCTTGTCGTGGAGGAGTGCGAGGGTGCGAGCGGTCAGGGTGCCAACGAGTAATGACCCGAAAAGCCCAGGCGCGTAGGTGACGGCAATCGCGTCGATATCATCCCAGGTGCAGTCTGCCTCTGACAGTGCCTGTTTGATGACAGGATTTATTGCCTCCAGATGGCTGCGGGCAGCGATTTCTGGTACGACCCCCCCGTATTCTTTATGGATATCGATTTGTGATTGGATGACGTTCGAATGCAATATACGGCCGTCTTCCACGACTGATGCTGCGGTCTCGTCGCAACTTGACTCTATTCCCAAAATTTTCATTATTACTACTGTATCATGCAGTGGTTGAGGTGGTATACTAAAGTAACACATGAGGGAACAATTAACTGCATTGCAGCGTAAAGTAGCATCACTTCGCCACAGCAATCCGACGAAATCCATGGCGCTGATTCTTGTTACGGGGAGCTATGGTAAGACGACGACCGCTTCGTTTTTGAAAGGTATTTTGACAGAGGCTGGTCGCAAGCCAGCATTGATCCCAGCCCGCTATCGGCAATCAGTAAATGGCTTTTATACGGGAGTAGCTCGAGCAAAGAAACAGGGCTATGAAGTAGCAATTATTGAAGTAGATGACGTACTTCTTGATTCAGGTGCACTTGGCGATAGTAATATTGACTGTCTTGTCGTCGCATCTGATGTTAGTCGTCTCAGTGAGCTGTTGAAGCTAAATCCACAACATTTAGTAGTCCCGAGCGACCTTGAGATTCCGACTGGCACGGTAGAGCCATATCAACATATCACCGTCGGTGAAGAGATAGCGGCTGATGCACGTATTGAGTCGATAAAACTCTACCGCAAGGGCACGGAACTTCGTATGGTAATCGATCATCAGACAAAACTTGAAGTAGCGACTCAATTGGTCGGACGCATGAATGCGAAGGATCTGGCAGCCGCCATCGCCGCAGCGTATGTACTCGGTGCTCCGCTTTCGGTTATGCAGGAAGGTGTTGCGGATATCGAACCACTTGAAGGTCGCTTTGAAAGAATGAAGACGGCAAAAAAGCATGATTGCTACGTAGATAAAGGCGGTTCACTTGAGGCTCTGCGTGATGCAGTGACTTCTGCTAAGCAACTTGCGAAACGCCGATGTATCGTCGTGCTTCACGATGACAAATTAACGAGAGAGATGATTGATATCGCAAAAGAAGCAGCAGACCGCTTATTCGTAGCGGATTTTAGTGGCGTGACACCGGGTGGTGTCGAAGTGGTAACGGACGGAAAGACTGCGGTAGAAAAGGCGCTTCGCGGGGCACAGCAAGATGATCTTGTGCTTCTGTATGGACACTCGTTTACTGCTAAGAAGGGTGACAGTATTACCGTTAAAGAATATCTCAAGGAGAACGAAGAGCGTGCGTCAAATAATCAAGAAACTGATTCCTAAAAAAGTATTCCGACAAGTGGAGCCGCTTGGACACAGGCTCGAAGCTATAGCTGCAGCATCTGCCCAAGGATTACCGGCCAAGAGACTCAATGTCATTGGTGTGACCGGTACGAACGGCAAGACGACAACTTCTTTCATGATTCATCGTATGCTGACCGAGGCCGGCTACAAAGTTGGGCT
Organism: Saccharimonadales bacterium (SeqCode); assembly: GCA_036405515.1. Classification (GTDB taxonomy): domain Bacteria; phylum Patescibacteriota; class Saccharimonadia; order Saccharimonadales; family Saccharimonadaceae; genus JASLCR01. The sequence continues at coordinate 24,897 of DASWXM010000004.1, forward strand.
TCTGACGACGGTAGCAAATGGGATTGGGAACGATATCACTCCTCAGGTACAGCACATGACTACCGTATCCGCACCGTTACTCAACAAACGTCTTAAAGAATTCCAAGAGCACGATGTTGATTGGGTGGTGCTCGAAACGACTTCGCATGCGCTTGCACAGAGTCGTGTGTGGGGTGTGCCATACCAGATTGCGGTGATGACGAATATCACACATGAACATCTTGACTATCACGGTACGTTTGAAGAATACTTGGCGGCGAAGCGCCGTATGTTTGAAGTGGCGGCGAAACACCCGAAAGGGTTCGGTGTGATCAATGCAGATGATCCGAACGCTGATAAATTTCTAGCAGCAATTCCAAATGCTGTGACCTATGGTCTTAAAAATGGCGATCTGATGGCAAGTGACATAAAACTCGCAAGTGACGGCAGCCACTACAAAGTGAATGTCGATAGCGAGCCCTATGATATCCACTGTCATATCCCCGGCGAGTTTAATGTCGCCAATAGCCTCGCGGCGATCGCTGTCGGCCGACACCTTGGTCTCACGAAGCAGCAGATAGAACAGGGGATTGCTACTTTAGAAAACGTCGAGGGGCGTATGATGACTGTTGATGAGGGGCAGGACTTTAGTGTCGTGGTTGATTTTGCGCATACGCCGGATTCATTCGAACGACTACTTTCTGATCTTCGCAAGCACACTAAGGGTAAGCTGGTGGTGCTATTTGGTTCAGCAGGGCGTCGCGACGAAGCGAAGCGCTGGACGCAAGGTGAAATCGCCGGCAAATATGCCGATGAGGTGGTGCTGACCGAGGAAGACGACCGTGATATTGATGGTAATCTCATTCTTTCTCAAATCGCCGAAGGTGCCGAGCGTTCAGGTAAAGTGAAAGATAAAGATATGTTCCTGATCCTTGACCGGGTAGAAGCGATTAATTTTGCGATGACGCGCGTGAAATCAAAAGACGACACCGTCGTACTTCTCGGTAAAGGCCATGAGAAGACTATTGAGAGAGCCGATGGTGAGCATCCATGGGATGAAGTGGCTGAGGCGAAAAAAGCTATTCGTTCAAAGACAAAGTAGTGCAACGAATATATCCACCACCCTTGGCGAGTTCGGAGATTTCCGGAGTAAAGACCCGTAGTCCGCGAGCTTCGAGCTCTGACTTTAGCTGGCGCGCGCGGGCACTCATGACGACTGCTTCGCCAGTCGAAACTAAGTTACAGGCGAAGGCTTCTTTGGCTTCCGCTTCTGAAACGATGATTTTCTCAAATCCTTCGAGCTTCTTGAGTGTTTCGCGACTTTCTGCAGTAAAGGCCTCGGGGCAGTAGGCAATAGTACCAAGGGAATTCTCCGATGGACCTTTGATGATCGACAGCGCAAGGTCGATGTCGTAGTAGAAGCTATCTGACCAACCGGATGATGCATTAATCTGCTCGTTGCCGTACTCATCGAGTTGCGGCATGGCTTGCAGCTGGATGCGAGTGTAACCCAGCGTGTCAGCCGCGAACGCTTGGGCGCGCGGATCGCTGCGGTACTGGCTACCACAAAAGAGATAATCACCGCACGGCAGTGCGTCGCCCTGGCCGCTGAATTTCCAATCTTCAGGTACATGAATTACTTCAATACCTTGCTCGGTGAGAATATTCTCTGCCCAGGCTTCTTCAGCTTTGCGGGCGTCAGGTAAGTGGGCGAGTACCGCTTTATTTCCACGTACGAGCGCCCAGTTTGCGGTGTAGACGCCGTCCTGGCTGTCTGGAGTTACGGGCACTTTGGTGACGGTAATACCGGCTTCCTTGAGATAATTTTTGATTTGGTCGTGTTCTTGGATAGCTTTCGCAGTGTCAACCGACTCGTCGGCGTAGTAGGGATTGATCGGTTGGTCGTTACTGAAGTATTCAGCACTCGACATGATAACGGATGTGTTGATAAGAGTCATAAAGACTATTATAGCGGACAGTCATATCTTTATCTCAATGGCTTCGCGCCACGAGCGAGTAAGAGCCCCGACGCCTTGTCACTCTTGGGCTACAGATATTTCGATAAAGACACAACTGTCCTTAATAGTATGATTCGTGATGCTTTTTGAAGTAAAGCCGGCGGACGACTTTTTCGATGTATATTGTCCAGAGCTTGGCTTTAAGAGGTCGTACCGGCACTTCGTAGGCGCCGACATATTCGGTAACGGTTTTATTGAAGCTCGTCTTGAAACGGCCAAGGCCGTAAAACGGATGATTAGGGTTTTTGATCTCGGCGATTGGTGGCACGCCGGCCAGATCGTGCTCTTTTGATCCTTTTGATTTTGCCCACTTGATTACTTCCCACTGCAGTAGGTGGCTGGCGCCATACACCGGTCGCTCGCGAACGCTTGCACCATCCTTGTACATGCTTTTCTCTCCCTGGATCATCGCAAATGCTCCTGCGACCGGCTGGCCGTCCACATACGCAAAGAAAAGCGCTCCATTGTCGCCGTATCTTTGGTAAAAATCTTGATAATATTCAGGTGAACGGATAACGAAGCCGGCGCCCGTGGCAGTGCCCTTGAAGAGTTTGTACATGATCCGGCAGTTTTCATTAGTCGGCTCGACTTTTTTGACAGTTACCCCATCTCGTTCGGCGCGTCGGATGGCGTGCCGGCCTTTTTGATTGAGGTTTTTCATGATTTCATCTAGTGACGGCGAAAGATCGACGAGCACCGTGGCGTAGTTGTACTGGATTGGGCGCGTTTTAAGGAGGGGGAGGTCGGACAGGTCGACAGTATGATCAAGCTCTGGTTCGATTTTGATCGTAAATACTCCTTCTTTGTGAGCAAATTCCCTGAGCTCCGGGAGCAGCTTCGCGAGCTGTTCTTTGCTGGCAATACCAGGGCCTTTCGGGCAATACCAGACCTTGCCAAGTAGGGGTATCTTTTTTTCAATCACACCCAGAGCGCATTCATCATCCAGAATATAGCGCGGTATCCAACCGCTGGCTGCTTTAAGCTGAGTGAATTCATAGCCTTGGAGAATATTTCCACCGCTTGGGTTTTGATCGACGATACTATTCCAATTTTCGATTTCTGATTCTGTCGCGTAGCGAATATTCATAAGACTATTGTACTAGAATAAATGTTCTGCATTGAACAACCCCCGGTCGGAATCTCGGTAGAGATCCCTTCCGGGGGCGTGTTCAGCTCTCGCTGAAGTGGCTGCGCCAGGCCTTCTCGGCCTCGCCGTCACTTGCCGCCACGAGCTTGTTGCTGTGTCCGCGAGCCCATCGACCGTTGTAGAGGTCGATGAAATCCGCTGCCTTGCCGGGACTTCCGGTGATGATGTGGGGGGTCCACTCACCGTCCTGCCAGACGACGATCTGCCAGTCACGGGTGACATCACCCCGAGGGGCGATGTACGACTGGATCGTCTCGTCGGCAAGGTCCGCCAGATTTGACATATGTCTCCTTAACAGGCTCGGATGTCGTCGGTAGACGACGACCTCCAAATGGTAAGCATACCGGCTGGCATGCTCGCTGATACGACTTCCTTGTTAAGAAATCCGGTGACGGTGACGACATCACCGGTTGGACGCCCATCTTCATTGAGAAGAATAGCCGGGACGCTCTCAACGCGGAAGATCGTGGGACTTGCCTGAATAAGCTCACCGGGTTGCAAGACAACACGAACGAGCAGTTCAGTAAAGTCACGGCCAACAGCAAGGTCAAGAAACAACACCTTGCCATCTCGGAACTCATCAATTTGCTTGCTGAGTCCGCCTGCTGGCGCCAAAATCTGAAAACGCCAGTCATCCGCAGCCTCCTTTGGGAGGCGATCGATAAACTGCATCATTCCTCCTGTCTGAGGCATTGGACTGAAATGAGCAAATGTTCACTTTACGAGCTGAACACTTTATAAATAATAACACTTTTATATGATTAGGTCAAAGTGTATGTATGAGATCCAAAAGCTAGCACTCACACTTGACGAGTGCTAATCATCCCGGCTACAATAGATGCACAAGCTAATAAAAACGGAGGATATTTTATGAGTACACCTATCAAACCTCTGGCAGATCGAGTCGTGGCAGTACGCGAAGAAGCGCAAACGAAGACTGCTTCGGGACTCTATCTTCCAGACAATGCAAAGGAGAAACCGGTGCTCGCAAAGGTCGAGGCAATCGGTCCAGATGTAAAAGACATTAAAAAAGGCGATCGTATTCTCTACAAAGAATACTCTACTACAGAGATCAAGATAGATAACACAGAGTATCTGATCGTTAAAGAAGAAGATATCTTAGGGATAATCGCATGATGCTTGATACTGTGCAGCAGGTAATGGCGATGGTCTTTTGTGCTGTACTAATTGTTATTTTGAGCGTCATCCTTGCGATGGTACGAAAGCAGAATAAAAAGATCTCTGATCTTGAGATAAAAATGAAGGCCCAGGAAATGCGAGAGAAGGAGGCAGCTGATGGCAAAGAAAGTATTCTATGATGACGACGCACGTGCACGCGTGCTAGGTGGTGCAAAAGCACTCTACGATGCAGTAAAAGTAACCTACGGACCAAAGGGGCGAAACGTGGTGATTGCAAAGGGCTATGGTGGCCCGACAGTGACACATGACGGTGTGACAGTAGCAGAAGGTGTTGATTTACCTGAGAATGACGATGAGACACTCGGCTATAAAGTAGGTGCAGAACTGATCAAACAGGCGGCAAGTAAGCTCAATAAAGCAGCCGGCGATGGTACAACCACAGTGACTGTACTTACGTACAGTATTCTGAAAGAAGCTAATCGTCTGATTGCAGCTGGACACAATCCGATGGAGCTTAAAAAAGGTATTGAAGAGGCTGGCAGGGAAGTCGTGGCAGCACTTGATGGTCTCAAAGAAAGTATCGAGGGCAAGAATGATCGTATCGCTGAAGTAGCGACTATCTCAGCTGGAGATGAACAGATTGGTAAACTGATTGCTGATGTGATGGACAAGGTCGGCAAGGACGGCGTGATTACGGTTGAAGCCGGTCAGAGCCTTGATATGGAATCGGAAGTCGTCGAAGGCTTTAGCCTCGATAAAGGCTGGGCGAGCGCCTTCTTTGTGACGGATGCTGGTCGTCAGGAAGCTGTATATGACAAGCCATCGATTGTGATCACTGACAAGAAAATCTCAACTGCTCAGGAGCTACTGCCGCTGATCGAGAAGCTGGCGCAAGCTGGCAAGAAAGATATCGTACTTGTGGCTGATGAAGTGGACGGGGAGGCGCTTTCGATCCTCGTGCTCAACAAGCTCAAGGGCGTGTTGAATACAGTCGTGGTGAAGGCGCCAAGCTTTGGCGATCGACGCAAGGAAATCATGGCCGATATGGCGGTATTGACTGGTGCTCAAGTGATCTCTGAGGACCAGGGTCTGACATTTGAAAATGTTGGCCTTGAGGTAGTTGGTAGCGCACGTAAAGTAATTGTCGGTAAAGATGACACGACAATTATCGAAGGCGCTGCAACTGACAAGGAAGTCAAGGATCGTATTGCACAGATTATTGCCCAGGCTGATAATGCAACCAGTGAGTATGAGAAAGAGCAGTACGAAAAGCGTGCAGCAGCTCTCTCTGGTAAAGTAGCGGTAATCAAGGTTGGTGGTGCGACGGAGACAGAGATTGATGAAAAGAAATTCCGCGTTGATGATGCGGTGGCTGCGACAAAAGCAGCGCTTGCTGAAGGTATTGTTGCTGGTGGTGGTGTGACACTTGTGAATCTTTCTGGTGCGATTAAGGTAGAAGGCAGTGACAGCAATGCAGCTGGTCGTCAGATCCTTAAGGATGCACTCAAGCAACCATTCCTGCAGATTACTTCGAATGCTGGCCTTAATTCGGAGGCACTCTTGGCTCAAGTAGAAGCAGGCAAGCCTGGCTTTGGTGTGAATGTGATGAAGCCGGAAGCTGGTCTCGTGGATGTAAAGAAAGACGGCGTAATCGACCCTGCACGCGTGACGAAAGAAGCCGTACAAAATGCGGTCTCTATCGCCTCGACCGCTGCAACCATGGGTGCACTTGTGGTAGAGATTCCTGAAAAAGAAGCTCCGGACATGGGTGGCATGGGCGGTGGTATGCCCGGGATGATGTAAGTAGAATAAAGAGGCCAGTTGAGCCTCTTTTTCTATGCTACGATGTAAGTGATGGAACGAAGCTTTAGTCATGAACAATACTCCGGTCTTGCTCCTGAGCGTGAAGAAGATGGAGGAGAGTATGAGCAGAGTCCGGAGACGGAACAAACCAAGGCTGAGCTTTTGATGGAAGCGTTTGAAAGTGGTCGGCGGTTCAACGACGAAGACGAGAAAGAGCGTGAGTACAACGCCCGACTTGATCAGGCAAATGCACTTCAGGAAGAAGCGGACCAAATTTCTGAGCAAATTATGCAGACGACAACCCAATTGGCGAGCTTGCCCCTGACATATGACCAGCAAGTGCTACTTGGCGAAATAGAAAAGCTTATTGCTCAGAGAAATAGTGAAAGATCATCGGATCTTCAGGCACGACTTGATGAGGCGCTTGAGCGAAAGACGAAAGAGTTGGCTGCACTTCCGGTGACCGAGGAACAAGGTGCGCTACTTGATATGATTTTAGAGTTTATCGATGCGCGTGATGCCGTAGGTGTAAAGCTACAGCAAGTATTTCAAGGAATATAAATAAACCCCGGTTGAAAAGCCGGGGTTTATTTTGTCCGTAAGGCTATTGTTTCGGCTGAGAAAGGAAGTCAATTTCCTTAATGATGTCGAGCAGTGCCTGTGCGCGTCGAGCTTCATCGGCAATGCCTTTGGCTGCCTCGTGCGCTGGAGCGATGAGCTCTTTGTCGTCGGTTGAGCGAAGGAGGAGTAGATAGGTATCAAACTTTTCTTCTGGTGAGACATTAAGTTTATCAACGAGCGGTCGAAGCTCTTGAAGTGCTTCAAGCTTGATGCCATCGAGACCACCCTCTGTACTTGGTGGCATCATCGATGCAGGGTCCGGTATAACCGCTGGCTCGGGTTGGACAGCTGGCTCTGGTAGTGGAGTAGGAACAACCGGCTCCTCCTCTGGTGTGTCTTCTGTCTGTTGCGAGATACCAGCAAGTACCTTTGCGAGCTCTTGATCATCGCTGATTGGTTGCTGATTCGTTGGTTCGTCTGCCATTTCCCACCCCTAAAGTTATTCTTATGCTTATTTACTATGTACTGTATCATAAAATCACTTAGTGAGTAAAGGGGCGGTATCTCGGGTGGGTTTAGAAGCGAAGGTTCGATATACTAGATAGTAAGTTAGAAAATTTTGGAGGACAAATATGCTTGATGATATGAATGTAATTGCTGGACGTGACTCGGATAACGCTCTTGGTGTGGCCGGAGATCAATGGAAATATTTTAGCCAGCAATTTGACGCAGTATTTACTCCAAGTAGTCCTATCGACAAGATTGTATGGGCTGGTATGGGCGGCTCCGCATTACCGGCGGTGATTATTGAGACTTGGCCTGGGTTGAAGGTACCATTTGAGGTCGTGAGAGACTATGCGTTGCCTGCATATATCGATACTAACACTCTGGTAGTCGTGAGTAGTTATTCAGGCAATACAGAGGAGACATTATCTGCGCTTGATGAAGCAGAAGCGCGTGGGGTACAGATTGCGGTGATCACGGCTGGTGGCAAGTTGGCTGAGCGGGCACGAGAGAAGCAGTATCCGCTCTTTCTTTTTCCAGAGGGCATTCAGCCACGCATGGCGACATTTTACTTCGTCAATGCATTTGCGCAGATCGTGAAAGATCTCGATATTGCGGTAGCTGATCTGTCGGAGCTTACTCACGTGGGCGAGTGGTTGCATCAAGAGGTTGAGCAATGGAGGGCAGATGCGCCGCTAGCGAATAATCTTGCAAAGCAGCTTGCTTTACAGCTTGTAGGCAAGACCCCGATCTTTTATGCTGGGCCAAAGCTTTTCCCGGCAGCGAATAAATGGAAGATCGGCTGCAATGAAAACGCCAAAAATACGGCATGGGCGAATCAGTACCCTGAGTTTAACCACAATGAGTTTATCGGCTGGAGTTCTCATCCAGTAGAAAAGCCATTTGCAGTGGTCGAGATCCGTTCAAATCTCGAACATGAGCGAGTGCAAAAACGGTTTGAAGTAAGCGAACGACTACTCAGTGGTATGCGACCAGCGCCGATTGTGGTCGAACCAAAAGGAAACACACTACTTGAACAACTTGTGTATGCATTTGCGCTCGGCGATTTCGTGACAATCTATCTCGGTATCCTTAATGGTGTTAATCCAACTCCAGTGCCATTAGTTGAGAAACTCAAAGTTGAGCTTGGTTGAAAAGAAAACGAGGGCTTCGACGATTTTAATGTAATCGTCGAAGTGACTCGATAGGATTTTTACGAGCGGCGCGAATGGCTGGATAGAGACCGAAGATTACACCGATACCAACTGAAAGTCCTGCTGCAAGTGCTGCAATATTCCAGGTAAACGCAGGATCATAGGGCAAGAACATACTGATGATATAAGCGAGAAGATAGCCGCCAAGATAGCCGAGTAGGCCACCGAGCAGACTGGTGATCAGTGCTTCTATCATAAACTGAGTGATAATGGATGCATTACTGGCGCCAACGGCCTTGCGGAGGCCGATCTCGCGGGTACGCTCCGCGACGCTGACAAGCATAATATTCATAATGCCTATGCCACCAACGAGCAGGGAAATACCAGCAATCAATGTCATCATCATTTGGACGGATGTAAATTGGCGGCTGGTTGGTTTTGCGACATCATTGCCAGTCAGGATGGTCGTATCCTGCTCTCCGTCGTGATTTACTTCAAGGGTTTTTGTGATTACTTTGCGGACAGTGGCCACATTGGCGCTGGGCTCTATCTGGACATTGATCTGCTGGATTTGAGCTACTCCTTGATTGAAGAGCTTCCCGCTTTCAAAGCTGATGATAACGGTATTATCGAGATCGATATTGTTGTAGTTGATCGGAGTATTCTGTCGCTTTGCAACACCGATACAGGTAAAACGCTGCCCCTTGAGAATAAATGTCTTACCAACTGCTTGATCGGTACCAAATAGATTGATGGCAAGCTGCTCACCAAGTATGGCCGTATTTTCCAGAGTCACTGAATCGATAAACTGACCTTCTTCGAGCTTAAGGTTGCTGATATCGCTAAATTCCGGAGTCGTTGCAAGTATAGTGCTTTGCCTAGGGCGTTCGTCACTTGTGTGCACGCTCCCGCTGAGAGTCATGAGGGGCGCTGCTGACTTGATACCAGGTAGCTCGCTGATAAGCTCAAGGTCGTGTTCGGTAATCGGGCTTGTACTAAAGCTTGTGGTAGGGGTGGGATTACCTAGATCAATAAGGTTAGTTGTCTTGGTTGCAGGACGGATGAGGGCAATATCTTTCCCAATTGCCTCAGTTTGTTTATGGAGCATGTTAGTGACGCCACTTGAGAGTGCCAGGATGGTTGTGATGCTTGCAATACCAATGGAGATGCCAATGATAGTTAAAAAA
>DASWXM010000005.1:0-5357 GCA_036405515.1 Saccharimonadales bacterium (SeqCode)
ATGCAGAGGTACATGACGGAGATCTATCCTTTGAATTGCGTGAACCGTTCCGGGAAATGCCTATACTTGACCTAGTCCATACCCTGCACAGAAAGCGCCAGCTAGATCTGCTCTAAATCACAGCCTTGTCTTTGGAGCCAAACGCCAAGATCTTTTCTTCAACGACAACTTGCACCGCTTCATACACAGTCGGCATGAGCTTCACGACAGCATACTCGTCCGGGTTATCAGCCAGCACCTTCTCAAGTGTCTTACGGAATGCAAAGCGCATATCACTATTGATATTGATCTTGCTGACACCGATCCTCGCTGCATCTTCAAAATAGTGCAGCGGCGTACCAGAACCGCCATGTAGGCTGATCTGACATGGAATCGCTTCGCGGATACGACTAAGCAACTCAAGATCAAGTTCTTTTGGTACCGGGTATTTCCCATGGAGATTACCAATTGCTGCAGCAAATGTGTCAATGCCAGTCGCCTCGACAAATGTCTTCGCGCCTTCAGGAGAGCTAAATGTCTTCTTTATCTCTTCGTAGTCGATCGCTTCTTCGTGCACATTCGATGAGCCTCCGAAATAGTGTGGCTCACTTTCGACTAACGCACCGGTGAATTTTGCGTACTCTACAACTTCTTTTGTCTTTTCAATAATTTCCTCAGTAGTCGCATCGTGATTTGCCTGCGAAATATCAATATGAATAAATTCGTAGCCAGCGTCAATCGCTCGCTTACAATCTTCCACCGTAGGGCTATGGTCGAGGTTAAGATACATCTCGATGCCATACTCTGCCTTGTAGTTATCGACGAGATCTCGAATATTCTCAAGGCCAATTGCTTTTACTTCACCTTCGCTCACCTCGACGAGGACCGGAGAATTAAGCTTTTGTGCTGCACGAGCTACTGCGATAAGTGTCTCCTGGTTGTCAATATTGAACGCGCCTACCGCAAAACCTGCACTGCGAGTCCGCTGCATCAAATGTCGCGCTTTAGTAGTATTGTGTCGAATCTCCGCAATTGTTAATCCCATATTCCTCCTTAATAACCTGGCTTATACTGTGGTACTTTTTCAATAAACTTCATGACTCCGTCAAGCATTGTATCTGCCGTCAGCCCGAAGTACTCAAGCAATTCAGCTGGCGTGCCGGATTCGCCAAAGCGATCTTGCATACCAACTCGCATGAGTGGAGCAGGACTTTTTTCGCCAAGCAGCTCCGCAACCGCGCCGCCAAACCCGCCAGCAACTTGTGCTTCCTCGGCAGTTACAACACGGCCAGTCTTACGGACACTCTCTATGATCGTACGCTCATCAAGTGGTTTAATAGTCGGTACATGGACTACTTCAGCAGTAATGCCTTTTTCCTCAAGTAGTCGCGAAAGGAGCAATAGTTGATAGGTCATCGTGCCTGTGCCGAGCAAGCTCACATCGCTGCCAGAACGTAGCACATAGGCTTTGCCAATTTCAAACGGTGAATTTTCTGTGCTGAAAATTGGCGTCTTCTCACGAGCCAGTCGTATATAACTTGGCTTGCCATTCTCAGCGAGCGCCCTTGTCGCTTTTTCCGCTTCGATTGAGTCGCCAGGAGCAACTACTATCATATTTGGCAGTACACGCATAAGAGCGATATCTTCAAGCATTTGATGTGTCGCACCATCCGGGCCAACACTAATACCGGCATGCGAACCGACAATCTTTACTGGCTGATCATTCAGAGCGGCTGTCGTACGAATCTGCTCCCAGTTACGTCCTGGGCTAAAGGCCGCATAGCTTGAAGTAAATGGAACCTTTCCAGCTCTTGCCATACCACTCGCTACTGTCACTAAATTCTGCTCTGCTACGCCTACTTCCACGAAACGCCTTGGAAATACATCTTTAAATAAGCTCATCTGTGTCGAGTCGGTTAGATCAGCACAAAGCGCAACAATATTCTCATTAGCTTCACCCGCAGCCTTGAGCCCACGCCCAAAACCAGCACGAATCGGCTCTTGCTTAACGTCATCTGCCGCATAGTGCGGATTTAATTGATAATCACTCATTCGTGTTCTCCTGTGATTTTACCATCAAGCGTACGTAGTTTCCGCAGGGCAACCTTTGCCTGCTCGTGATTTGGCGGCATGCCATGCCATTTATAGTCATACTCCATAAAGTCGACGCCCTTGCCAGGGATAGTATGAGCAATGATGATGCTTGGTTTGTTCGTAATCGCCCGCGCCATACTCGCTGCATCCTGAATACTCTCAACGTTATGACCGTCAATTTCTTGTACGTGCCAGCCGAAGCTTTTCCATTTGCCAGCTAGATCCTCAAGCGGCATTACATCTTCCGTATTGCCATCAATCTGAATGTTATTACGGTCGATAAACACAATCAGCTGCCCGAGCTTGTATTTTCCAGCAAACATCGCCGCTTCCCAAATATTACCCTCGTTGAGCTCGCCATCACCAGTTACCGCGTACACGAAACGATGATGTTGATCATCAATGTACTGCAGGGTGTATGCCACACCAGCTGCTTGGCTTAGCCCAGATCCCAGAGGGCCAGATGTATTCTCAAGACCAGGAAGTTTCGTGCGCTCTGGATGTCCCTGGAGTCGTGAACCAAACTTGCGAAGTGTCAGCAATTCTTCTACATCAAAGTATCCGCGCTCAGCCATAACCGCATATTGCACCGGTACGGTATGCCCGTTCGAAAGGAAGAAATAATCCCGCTCGTTCCAATTTGGCTGATCAGGACGAATATTCATAATATCGAAATAGAGAGTTGTCACGATCTCAGCAAGATCAAGTGGACCAGCGCTATGCCCACTACCCGCCGCTTCAAGCATGCGGATAATATCCTTACGCACTTCCATCGCCTTGTGTTCGAGCTGCTTAATTGTTAATTGCAGCTGACTCATTAGATCACCCCCTTCTTGTTTATCTCACCGACAAGTTGCGCATAAGTCGCCGCCGGATCAGCACTTTTTGCAATCGCACCACCAACATTCAATACATCTACACCGCCCTGTGCAAGACTGAATGCATTATCGACATTCACCCCGCCATCCCAGCCAATCTCAATGTTCGGGCGAATCGCATGAATAAGGCGCACTTTTTCGAGCTGCATCAAGCTCGCTACACCACCGTAATGACCAAGATCACCCGTAAAAATCATGACATGATCGGCCATTTCTATCAGAGGCGCGACGCTTGACGGCACTGTTGGGCGCTGCAATGCGATACCCGCCTTCACTCCGTACTGTTTAATGTATTGAATTATCGGTCCGAGATCCTCTTGCACTTCAGCATGGAAGATGATGAGGTTTGGCTTTTTCGCTACCAGCGACTGCACATGTTCACTTGGCCTGGCGACCATAGCGTGGATATCTACTTCCATCTCAGGGGTCCATGAAATATCATTAATACCAACAGTAAAACTCGGAGCAAATTCTCCATCGCTAATGTCGACATGAAGCCGCTGCGCAAATTGCTGCACCATACCCAATTTCTCATTGAAATCAAGGACATTCTCCGTCAGTATCGCCGGTGCAATCACACTCATCTCTATGCAAACTCGTCAATCTGCGCGTTACGACGCTTAAATCTGGCTGCTCCGGCAAAATCAGTATTGAGCCATGTTTCGATAATACCCTGCCATGCGGCATCATTATCTTGCAAGATACGTGCTGGTAGACACAGCACATTGCTGTCATTGTCATAGCGCGTCATCTTTGCCTCGTACGCATCCCAGATGACACTGGCACGAATACCGCGAAAACGATTTGCCGCCATCGCGACACCTTGTCCACCGCCACATATTAGGATTGCCCGTGGGTCTTTATCGGTATCGCCAATCACTTTCGTCGCTGCCATCTGTGCAAATTCCGGAAAGTCGTCATGTGGATCAAGTTCGTCATTACCGATATCAGTAACGTTATAGTCGTGTTTCGCCAAATACGCAAAGACTTTCTCTTTCATATGAAAGCCCTGATGATCCGCACCCAAATAGATATTCATATTAGTTCAAGTATAAGCGGGATGACGGTATCTGTAAACTATTGACTATTTTACTAAAATTTGCTATAATATATATTGTTCGCAACCTCTCATGCTACATGATCGGGGTGCGACTGCACCTCAGACCAGGATCGGAGCAATAATGTTCGAAATCACTGACGAGAAAGAGAGGCAAGCCTTTCTGAAGGCTGTCCACATCTTCCTCGCCTCGCAGCTGCTCTACCTAGCTGCAGGAGAACCGCCCGAAGACACCTACGGAAAGGTTGACCTGACCTACGAGGATGAAATCGCTACGTTTTACGTTGTCGGCGTCCACATGCCGCACGACAGCCCTGTTGCCACCCTCGAAGAACCCGATGGTGGCATGACGATAGACGTTGCGATCAGCCCCTTCTGACGTGCAGCCGACCGGGAGACTATCTCCCGGTCAGCACGATACAACTTTTCACCCGAGTCGGGTGTTTTTTATTTCTCGAGATGTTTGCCTACATCAGCTACGAGCTCAACGAGTCGGTTGCTATAACCCCACTCGTTGTCATACCACACACATACTTTTACGAGATTGCCGTCAACCACACGAGTCAATGCAGTGTCTACAGTACCCGAGTGTGGATTGCCAATATAATCACGCGAGACAAGCGGCTCCTCTGATACAGCCAAGATACCTTGATAGTATGGATGTTGAGCAGCTTTTCGGAATGCATCGTTTAGCTCATCGACAGTTACATCTTTTGAAAGAAGTGCTGTCACGTCAGAGATAGATACCACAGGAGTCGGTACACGCATCGAGATACCATCAAATTTGCCAACGAGTCCTGGAAGCACCTTTGTCACTGCGATCGCCGCACCAGTACTTGTTGGTACGATATTCTCGGCTGCGTTACGTCCTTCACGGACATCTTTCTTTGGTGCGTCCTGAAGTGCTTGGGATGCCGTATAGCTGTGCACAGTAGTAAGCAAGCTCTTCTCTACGCCAAATTCAGCATCAAGAATCGCCATTACCATACCGAGGCTGTTCGTTGTACAGCTAGCGTTTGAGATAACTTTTGTTGCGCCTTCAACTTCGTCGTCATTTGCACCGAGCACAATTGTATCGACACCGTCCGACTTTGTCGGACCAGAAATAACCACTCGCTGCGCACCAGCTTCAACATGCTTTGATGCGCCTTCTTTATCAGTAAAGAACCCTGTTGATTCGATCACTACATCAACGCCAAGATCTTTCCACGGCAGTAGTGCTGGGTCTCGCTCAGACAATACCTTAATCTTCTTGCCGTTGACAGCAATACCTTCTTCGTCAGAAGTGACTTCGTAGTTCTTGCCAGTGTGATCTTTATATTGCTCATAGTTGCTGTCGTACTTAAGAA
>DASWXM010000006.1:0-40287 GCA_036405515.1 Saccharimonadales bacterium (SeqCode)
ACTCCGGTAGTCTACCGAAAAGGTGAGCGCTTGTTTGTGCAAGGTGAAATACCGACCTACGCTACTGCAATTCTTGGGGGAGCGGTCAGGGCATACACTATCACCCCTGAAGGAGAGGAGAATATTGTCTACCTCTACGGCCGCGGCAGTATCATTCCGCTTGCCTGGCTCGCCGGTCAGGCACCAGGCGCCTTATTCCACTACGAGGCAATCAACGACACCCGTGTACTGAAGATACCGAAAGATAGTTTTATTGAGACCGTATATGATGACATTGATCTGCTAAAAGGTTTCCTCCACCTGGTAAGTCAAAGTCAGGCTAGCTTGCTATTACGCGTCACTGGGCTTACCCAGCCGCGTGCCGTAGAAAAAATCTGTTACGCCCTTTACTTCTTAATGTTTCGCTACGGAATCAAGCGGACCGATGGCAGCTACAAAATAGACCTCAAGCTTACCCAGGGCATGCTCGCACAGCTGATTGGGCAGACACGCGAAAGCACGGCGAAAAACCTCAAAACACTCGAACAAGCCGGTGTTGTCAGCTACAGTGGATCAACCTATACTGTGCATAAACACCGGCTCGAACAATTCTTAGGTGAAGACTCGTTTCAGAAACTTAACATCGGCGAAGCCGGTTAAGAGACTTTTCGTTCGCTACCGCCCATCACCATCTTGACGATGCCAATCACGATTACTGCACCAAGGATCGCAGTAAGAATACTTGGAATATTCAGCTGTCCTGCCGGAGCAGCGACACCAAAGAGGCTCAATACCCATCCTCCGACAAATGCACCAACTATTCCAGCAATAATATTTGCTACCGCGCCCATCTGTGCATCAGTCTTCATAATCATCGAAGCGATCCAGCCTGCGAGAGCTCCAACGATAATCCAAATAATGATATCCATAATCTTCCTCCTTTTGATTATGCCTCTATCGTATCGCAGGTACTGCCCTAATGTATGTGATAATTTTCACAAAATACTAAGATTATCTTCTGGATAAACTAAGCTTGAGGCGCACTCCTGAGTCTACACAAATTGTCGCGTGATAGAATCTTTTGCACCCTTAAGTTCTCCAGGCTTACCCGCAAACACGATACGACCACCGTCACGACCCGCCTCAGGGCCAATATCGATGATCCAGTCAGCCTGACGAATAACATCAAGATTATGCTCGATAGCAACGACTGTATTGCCACTATCAACAATACGATTCAAGATATCAAGCAGGCGCGAAATGTCTGACATGTGTAGTCCAGTAGTTGGCTCGTCGAGTACATAAATACTACCCGACTTGTGAAGCTCGCTTGCCAGCTTGACTCGCTGACATTCACCACCTGATAACGTACTGAGCGGTTGCCCAAGCGTCAGATATTCGAGTCCCACGTCAAAGAGTGCTTGAAGCTGCTTTGATACGGTTGGGTTATCAAAGAAGGTCACTGCATCAGCAATGGTCAAGTCGAGTACTTCGACTATGTTCTTGCCATGCCATTGGTATTGTAATACTTTTTCTTTGAATCGTTTGCCCTCACAAATTTCACACAACATCTTTGCCTCTTCTACATATGCCGCTTCGATAGCCACGTAGCCCGTGCCCTGGCAATTCTCGCAGGCACCTTTGGAGTTAAAACTAAACAAACTCGCATCTACTCCGTTTTCTTTCGCGAAGCTTTTGCGAATCTCATCCATGACACCCGTATAGGTCAAGACATTGGAGCGGCTGTTTGCTGCCACGGGTGATTGGTCAATAACAATCGCATCTGGATACTGACGCACGAATGTCTGATTGATGAGTGAGCTTTTACCCGATCCCGCCACACCTGTGACTGCAGTTAATACGCCGGTCGGTATTGCTACGCTCACATTTTGCAGGTTATTGGCATGTGCGTTTTCTATACGAAGCTCTCCAGTTGGCTTGCGAACAGATTCTTTCAGTCCAACATGCGCGCCCAATGCCTTTCCGGTGAGTGTATCAGACTTCAGCAAGGCCTCGTAGGTACCTTCAAACATAATTTCGCCGCCGTTCGATCCAGCTCGAGGACCAACATCAATCACATGATCGGCGACTTTAATCACATCAGGATCATGCTCCACAACGATCACCGTATTGCCGTTATCGCGTAATTTTTTCAAAAGTTCATTGAGGCGATGCACATCACGCGGATGCAGACCCACGCTTGGCTCGTCAAAGATGTACATCACATCACTAAGTGTGCCGTTAAGGTATTTCACGATCTTTACCCGTTGCGATTCGCCTCCTGACAACGTATCGGTTACTCGGTCGAGACTCAGATAGCCAAGGCCAATTTCAATCAAATGCTCGAGTCTGATAGATATCATATCGACGATACTTTTTACCGTTGGATCTTTTATATCTCTGAGTACTTTCAAAAGCTCATCAATTTGCAGTGCCGACATATCCGCAATATTACGACCATCGATCTTGCTCGCCAAAGCTTCTTGGTTGAGACGAGCTCCATGACAAAGCGTACAGGGAGCCATATTCATAAACGGCTTTACTGCTTTCTGGGTACGCTCAGACATACTAGAGAGATCACGGGAAATATATTTAGTCGTAAAACGCCGAGCAATACCCTCGTAGGTCATGTTTATACCAGCTAGTTTTACTTTACGTGGCTCACCATAGAGAAACTCATTCATTTCCGCATCAGTATAATCACGGAGTTTTTTAACTGGATCAACTACACCAGCCTCGATAATCTGTTTCCAGTACCAACTGTCCACCTTGTAATCCGGCAGCCTGATTGCGCCCTCATTAAGCGACAAAGATAGATCAAGAGCAGCCTCAATATCAAGCCCCATATTACTACCGAGACCCTTACATTCCGGACACATGCCAGCTGCATTGTTGAATGAAAACATATATACATGCGGCACATTTGGCTGGCCAAGACGTGAAAAAAGCCGCCTGATCAACGGAGTAATGTCGGTCACAGTCCCAACTGTCGAGCTAGAGCCTCCACCAAGTTTTCGCTGATCCACAATCACCGGCATATTAAGATTTGAGATACTATCGGCTTCTGGCTGCTTTACTTTCGGTAAAAATGTCCGAATAAATGCGCTGAAGTTTTCATTCAGCAAACGTTGCCCTTCCGCGGCCACAGTATCAAAGACGATCGATGATTTACCTGAGCCCGATACTCCGGTAAATATAGTAATCTTGTGCTTTGGTATACGTAATGAAACGTTCTTAAGATTATTTTCTCTTGCACCGACAATTTCAATATAACCGCTCATACGCCTATTATCTCATAGGCCAGCTGTTTGGCTTAATCTTAATATGTAGCGTCAGTGTACCCAGGGAACCAGTCTTGCTTCAATGTAACGCCGCGGTTCTGCAGGTCTTCACCAACAGCATCAACCATCGGCTCGGGGCCGGATAGATACGTCGTCTGCGAAGTAGCCTCTGGTGCATGGGCGAGTATAGCATCGACGCTAATTGACTCACCGACAATATAGTCAATCTTGAGCTGCGGGTGAGCTTCCACAAGCTGATCAAATTCACCACGGAATGCGAAGTTTTCATCACGTCCAAAATATAGCAAGTGTGCGTTCAGCAATTTGCCCTGTGCCGCACGTTCTAGCAAAATACTGCGATATGGTGTTACACCAATGCCGCCAGCTACCAACACTACCGGCTCCTCTGTTTCCCAAGTGAAATCACCCTCGATATCGTATGCTTCGATTTCATCACCCGGTTGTAACGCGTTCAATGCCTGCTTGAACGGACTATCCGACACGCGTGTCGAAATATGGAGTTCGCCCTCGCTTGGTGCGGCAGCGATCGTAAAGAATCGCTTCTTTGCTTTCTCATCACCTTCCACCTGCGGCAATTCCCATGTCTGATACTGCCCTGCCTGCCAAGTCACACCATTTGCCTCAAATACGAATGTCCGGATATTACTCACCTCATCATATGAGCGAATCAATCTAAATTTTGTCATGGCACCTCCTATTACTATGCTTAGTATAGCAAATAGAACAATATGATATAGGTTTGTATACAATAACACTATGACTAAAGTATTCCACGAGCTGACAAATGATATAGCCGATACTGTCTTACAGCACGGGCTTCTTCTTGGCGGTAGTGGAGAAAAGACGGATGCCGAGGTCCATAAGGCAGATGTATTCTTAAATCGATATCGACCAACTCCCCTACTGGAGCAGGGCGTCGACCGCGAAACAAATAATTACTGCTACCTATCAAGCGGTAGTGGCATCATTGATATCACATCGGGCAAGACAAAATCACTTAAAGAATTTACAACAAATACCAGACTGGCTTTACTACAAATAGATGTCGATCCGACGATGTGCTACGTAAGCGACCTCGACCTCTACGATCAGGTTAAGCAACTTCTTCAAAATACTGATCTCGCCAACGCGCGTCGGCTTGCACACGTTTACTGGGATGGACTCATCTTGCTAGCCAACTATCGTGGAGATATCCATCGTCCGGAAGTTATGGTGACGTATAACATACCACCCTCATCCATTGCGAGAATTAATTGAAAGTCACCTATTCGACTCGTCGCGCAAAATATTCTTCTGTTTCGCGGGTGAATATTTCCGCAACTTTCGGACCTACGCCATATAGCTTTTGCAGCCGTTTAGAAAATTCATCTTCATCCAAACTACTTTCAAGCATTAAAAGTAGTGATCCTTCGTATTCTCGAGTCAATCGCTCCATACATGTCTGCAGTCCACGTGCCGTCACATGCTGATACCTTGTGTAGCCGCCAGCATGGAGTACACGCACAAGTTGGCGTTCCGAAGCATCAGCGATCGCCCACGGTGTATCGAGTCTTTTGTCGATAAAAAGCCGCCATGTTGCGACAGCAGACTCTGAGCGTATTGGTTTTCCAAAGAGATAGCACAGGAGAAACCACCGAAAGATATCAGTATCTCCAGAGAGTACGTCCAGATCGAACTCCGCGGCTGTATGAATCTTCTGTTGCTTACGCGGCATACTTTATACCTTTCGCAAAATTTTATCCATCGCTTTGCCCTTGGCAAGTTCGTCAATCAGCTTGTCCAAATATCGAATCTCCTGCATGAGCGAATCTTCAATTTCCTCAACACGCACACCACAGATTACTCCAGTGATTAATTTCCTAGCAGGATTCATATGTGCTTTCATATAGAATGTTTCAAGATCTGTTTTATTTATAATCTCTTTCTCAAGCTCCTGCTGACTATACCCGGTTAACCAGCCAATAATCTCATCAACTTCTTCTTTCGTACGGCCTTTTTTTACAGCCTTGGCAACATACATAGGGTAAATACTGGTAAAACTCACACTGTAGATACGAGGTCTTACTTCATCATTCATACTTCCTATTATATCTTTTGAAATCCCCCTCCGCTTTACAGTTTTCGTTCAAATTCGATAGTATGTTTGTCGTCAAAGCATTATACTTATGTTTGTAATACCTAAATAAGGAATACATATGAAGAGGAAACTATCAATTATTGTGCCCAGTATACTGGCGTTGACACTTGCGGTCGGTGTCGTCCTGCCTGTGTCAGCACTCGATACCACCGAAACGACACGTATGAGTCGCGAGCAGCGCCTTGCTGAGCGCGAAGCCCGTATGGCCAAGCGTCAAGAAGCACGAAAAGCCAAGCTAGATCAACGGCGTCTTGAGATCTGTGAGAAACGCGAGCAGCGCATCAATACTATTCTTACCCACGGCGTAGAACGCAGCAAAAAACATATGGCTGTTTTTGACAAAATCTCCGAGAGAGTACAGGCGTTCTACACCAAAAAGAACCTTTCGGCCGACGGCTACGACGCTGCAGTTGCCACAGTTAACGAAAAGAGAGAGCTCGCTGTCACTGCGATCGAAACGTCAGCCGCCACTACATTTGATTGTGACACGACCGATGCTAGCCATCCGGGCCAAACTGTCAGAGAGGAGGCAAAAACCCGTCGCACGGCACTCAAAGATTACCGCAGTGCTATCAAAGACTTGATCTTGGTCGTCAAGAAAGGCCATGGTCAGCAAAATACCAATACCACCGGCGACCGGAATGAGGAGAAGGAATAATCATGTCACGCACACACAACACTCTTCAGAAAGGTTTCGGCGCTATCGAAATTTTGATTGTCATTGCCGTAGTAATCATACTCGGTTTCCTCGGCTGGAAAGCATGGGAAGCGTACACCGACAAGCCATCTGACACTTCAAATCAAGAGTCCAAGCAACAAAACAATACGATGCCGTCTGAATCCGACATACCAACTATCGAATCAGAAAGCGATCTCGACAAAGCCGAGAAGATGCTCGATGATACCGATATCGATGGTACTGAAAGCAAAGATCTCGAGAGCCAGACAAATCTTTAGCTATCACCTGACAGACAGCAAAAGAGCCGGTACACAAACCGGCTCTTTAATTACCCAGGAAGTTCTTGGAGTATCCGCGTGGCGCGCTTGACGACTGCATTCGAATGATGGCTTTGTTGGATCTTGAGCAGTGGGGCCAGTTCGGATGCGGGCAATATACCATCCGCGACAAACTTCGCCAGTGTGTCCATCGTGTTGCTGGCCACGATCCAGTCCGCTTCCTTACTACTGATATTTCTCTCCATGATTTTGATCGCCCGCCGCCTCTGATCGGGAGATAAACTGATCCTGCCGAACATCTGCGCCAAATGCCACTGTACCGACGCCTGATCAATAGCAGCAACCTCACTCAGCAGTCTCTCGATATACGGGTCCAGCCAATCCGGATGGACGCGACAGATCTTCTCCAGTGTATCAACTGCCCGCATACGAACCCATGCATCATCTTCGAAAAGACACCTGTAGAGCTCCTCCAACCGCGAATGATCGTTGGCAACGATTTGCAACACCTCTTCCGCTCTACCGAGCGTATTTTTCTTGCCACCTTCCGTCAATATATCTGCAAATCTCTCAGTCATATTATTCGCCAACTACACCCGTATCCACATCTCCGGCCCGTTTATAGTTGGCAAAAATCACCCCATTTGATGTCACCAGACTATCTGTCAATGCGAAAGCTGCAGGACGAGTGCCCTCACTAAACAGTTTTTTGCCTGTACCGAGTGTGATCGGGAATGTCATCAGAAAGAGTTCATCAACCAGGTTATACTCAAATAACGTTTGGGCTAATACGCCACTCCCGTGAACTTTAATATCGCCGCCTTCCGATTCTTTTAATTTTTTGAGATTGTCAACATTATCCATGAAAATAACGTTTTGCCAATCAGATGTATTTTCGGCCAACGTGGTACTCATGACATACTTTGTGACGTCCTGAATCCCCGGCCACATATCCGCATGCTCAGGCCAGTAAGCCGCAAAGATATCGTATGTCTTGCGACCAAGTAAGATATCGGTCGATTGCATCCATTTTGCCATGAAATCACCAGCCGCATCGTCAGCTTCGCGAAAATACGGCGCGGTCCAGCCACCATACTGAAAGTTACTTGATGTATCTTCGTCGGGCCCGCCCGGCGCCTGCATCACTCCATCTAGTGTGATAAATTCTTGGACAATTATCTTCCTCATACGACACCTCCTACTGTACTTAGTATAAATCAGTATGAGGAATTAGTCGTTGCGTGAGTCTACTTCGCCTCTTCGCCTTCGATCGATACATGCGGCAGAAACTTATCAAGCCATTTCGGCAGCCACCAGGCGCTCTTGCCGAGCAACGTCATCACCGCAGGGACAATCGTCATACGCACCAAGAACGCGTCAATCAATATCCCAAACGCCAGACCGAAACCAATAGCCTGTATCGTCACGTCGTGATTGGTAATAAATCCAGCAAAGACGCTGATCATGATCACGGCCGCCGCAGTCACTACTTTACTACCGGCTCCGAAGCCGCGAACTACCGCGCTTTTCGCGTCTTTCGTATGCGTAAATTCTTCATGCATACCTGATACCAGAAAGAATTCATAGTCCATCGCCAGGCCGAATAGGATACCGATAGAGATGATCGGAATGAAGCTGACGATCGGACCAGGCGCATCCGCGATACCAAACCAGCCCCATTGAAAGACCGCCACGACCGCACCAAACATCGCCAGGACAGACAGCAGAAAACCAAGCGTTGCTTTGAGCGGCACAAGGATTGAACGGAACGCTATGATCAGTAGTACGAGCGACAACCCTACCACGACCGCCAAATATTCAGGCAGGGCAGCAGCAAGCTTTGCGTTGATATCATTTTGCAAGGCCGTCGTACCAGTAACAGCCAGTGTTGCACCGTTATCTGCTGTCAGTTTCTTTTTCTCCGACTCATCACGCAAGCTTTCGATAAGGTTGCTGGTCGCTTTATCACTCGGCGCCGACTCTGGAATCACCTGGATAATTCCTGCCGTGCCGTTGTCTTTCACCGTCACTGGGAGCGCCTCTTTGACACTTGAGTTTTCGGCGATACGATCCGAAATTTTCTTTAGCTGAACATATTTGGCGTACTGTTCGACACTCTCATCAATTTTCTTTTGGGCTGCAGTGAGTTGCTGGTCGCCTTTCGCCTCAGCGGTAGCAACTTCTTGCTGCAACGCCATCTGACCTTCAAGTGTCGTTACTCGAGCGGCTTTGGCCATAAAGTACGCCTCTTGCTTCTTTTTCGCTGCCGCTATTTGCTTGTTCATTTCTTTCTCGGCAGGCTTGCGAATGGAGTCTTCATCCGCCCGACTTACTTTCGGCAGGTCCTCTACCACAACAGCGAGCGGACCGTTATAGCCGACGCTAAACCCTTTCGATACCAAGTCGTAGGCTTTTCGTTCCGTCGTCGAGGCAGCTGCGTATTCATCGGTTGGTAGACCAAGCGTCAGGTCTTTAGCCGGAATCGCGACTACACCGATCACGGCGACTGCGATGATCAATGCCACCCATGGGCGGCGAGTGATCGCCTCACCCCATCGATACCAAAATGTATTGTGGCTGAGGCGAGTTTTCTTTTTTGTATGTTTCTGGGCAGCGAGTACTTTAGCACGTGTCTTTTTGCCAAATATTTTGAGACCAGCTAAGCGCAGCAAGGCGGGGATGAGAGTAATAGCCACAAGCGCAGCAATAGCGATGCTTGCCGCACCAGCCAGACCCATCGTTGTCATAAACGGCACGTTCACGATGCTCAGTGCAGCCAGTGCGATCACGACAGTCAGCGCCGCAAAGACAACCGCATTTCCTGCCGTGCCGATAGCGCGCGCCGTAGCCACTTCAGGCTTATAGCCTTCTATGAGCAGCGTGCGGTATTTGCTGATGATAAAGAGTGAATAGTCAATACCGACGGCCAGACCGAGCATGATGCCAAGCACTGGCGTCGTAGTATTAATCGTAAAGAGTTGTCCGAGCGAGAAAAGTCCGAGCGTACTGGCGCCGACAGCCACAAGGGCCGTCACAATTGGCATACCAGCGGCAATCAGTGACCCAAGCGTCATGAAGAGCACGACGAGCGCCAATACTACACCGGCGATCTCACCGATCCCGAGTATCTCGCCTGGCGTTTTACTCACCAGCCCGCCACCCATCTCGACTTGTAGATCATCTTGACGAGTTGATGAGACCAATGCTTCGACATCGCCTAGTGTCGATTTCTCGACAGCACCGACTTCTTTATCTAGCTGCACAGGAATGTACGCGATCGTCTTGTCTCCGCTAATCAACTTGTCTGCCTGAGCAAACGGACTGATAGTAGCACTAATACCATCGACTTTCGCGACATCATTTGTCAGTTTAGTGATATCTGATTTAAAGTCGGCAATTTCTTTGCCATGCTTCGTTTGAAAAACGATCCGTCCCGAACCTTTACCGCTATCATGAAAAAGCTCTTGCGAACGATCAATTGCTTTTTGTGCCTCCGTACCCGGAATACTGATAGCACTTGATGTCGGCTTCATAAAAGTAAATGCCGTAAACCCAAGCACCGTCAAGATCACTGCCCACGCGGCGATCACCTGCCATGAATGACGATACATCGTCGCTCCTACTTTGTGTAAAAATGTCGCCATATACTATCTCTCCTTTTGCGTTAATCGTTTGGCTTCGTGTATCAGTTCGCTTATGGAAGCAAGATGCTCATCAGACGCCGACATACAATAAATAGTTTTGTTGCCTTGCTTGTGCGGTAACACCATACCGACGTCTTTGAGGATCTTCAAGTGATGAGACACTGTTGGACGTGACAGTTCTGTGCGCGCCGCGAGCTCACCGACAGAAAGATTATTTCCCTCGAGCATGATAAGTATCAACTCCTGACGTTCATCATTACCGAGAGCACTAAACAGCGGCCGACTCTTCGCAAAAAGTGCGCGCATATGTGCTAATTCTTTTGGACTTCCCATATTTCTAGCATACATTCTTGGTCGAAAAAAATCAACCAAGATTTTATAATTAATAATTCAATCTAGGATCGGTAGGTATTCGACCGCTGTACCGAGTGTGCCCGCCAGTTTATCTATTTTCTGAAATTTACAGTACTTTATCGCTTCACCATTTCGATCATAGATACGATAGTAATGGTCATATGAAACCGTCTCGCCGCGAAAATTCTTCGCCTCTGTCGGCTCATCAATGCGTTTAATATACCATCCGGCTGGCTGGATATCGAGAATCCGCTTGATCTTTGCATAGTGATTAAACGCCATAGCATTTATTGTGCTAGTTGGTTTAACAAATTGCAAAGAAAAGCCTGCTACACTTAGGTATATGGACACCGTTATCAGCACACTTGTCATTGCGCTCGCCGTATCACTAGCAATAAACCTCTCAATGTTTTTGGTGGCGTTTCGACTGCAATCGGACAAGTTAACTGACATCTCTTATGCCGTAACATTCGCTACTATTGCCATATGGGCGTTCAGCTCATCGGATGCCAGCCTGTATCATCTACTCCTACTTGCAGTAGTCATTCTATGGTCCCTACGGCTCGGTGGCTTCCTTCTTTACCGTGTCGTTAGAAGTGGTAAAGACTCACGCTTTGACGACATGCGAAATAATTTTTTGAAATTTGGTCGCTTTTGGCTTGCTCAAGCAGTCACAGTTTGGGTGATTATGATTCCGAGTATTTTGGCTTTTGATACACACTCATCATTGAATCTTGTAGCACTTATAGGTATCCTGTTATGGGCTATCGGTCTTGCCTGCGAGAGTGTTGCTGACCTGCAGAAACTACTATTCAGCATGCACCCCTCAAACAAAGACAAGTGGATCGATACCGGTATCTGGAAATATTCCCGCCATCCGAATTATTTTGGTGAAATATTAGTATGGGCAGGTATTTACCTATACGCCGCCATATCTCTTTCACTACCCCAAGCTGTCATCGCTCTTGTCAGCCCGTTATTTATTATCACGTTGCTTCTATTTGTGAGCGGTATCCCTATTCTGGAAAAATCAGCCGACAAACGCTGGGGTAAGCTACCTGAATATCGTCAATACAAGAAACACACCAGTATCTTGATTCCCCTACCTCGTAAAAAATCATAGCTGGTCGAGTGCACGTAACTATATGCGCTATACTATAGTTATGGTTAAGCAGGTTGCTATCTATTTAGGTTCAGTTATTGCTTCTTTTGCCGCAGGCGCCATTGGTTCACTCGCTACTATACCAAATATACCCACGTGGTATGCATCTCTTGATAAACCGCCGCTCCTTCCGCCAAACGGGGTGTTCGGTCCGGTATGGACCGTGCTTTATCTTCTTATGGGAATTGCGCTCGCTTTGCTCATTACCCATAAAGCTACTGGCAAGAAGTTCGCCTATGCCTGGTTTGCCGTGCAGCTCACGCTCAATACGCTTTGGTCAGTCGTTTTCTTTGGTCTTCATTTGCCGTGGCTTGGCGCAGTTATTATCGTTGCGCTGATTGGCGCAATCGTTATAACTATCCTTGCATTCCGTCGCTTCGTACCGACCACCACGTGGCTTCTTCTACCATATCTTGCGTGGGTGTGCTTTGCCACTTATCTCAATGTTGGTGTTGCGCTGCTAAATTAGTAGCCGTTATTTCGTCGCTTCCATCAGTCGCCCGCTCTTCATCAGATACGGCTCCGTACAGGCAGCGAGATTAAAGCAACATGGGCGGCGATGCTTGCCATTCAGTTTTGAGACCGTTTTTTCAATCCGTACCGCGCGCGTTTCCTGGCTCAGTGTCGCGTTCATCCAGCGAATCCATTCCCAGCGTGCCATCGGTGTGATATCTCTCCACCTGGTCTTTACTTTTTCCGGAGCGACAGCCAACGCGTCTTTAAAGTCTTTTGGCAGCACCGGCTCGGGCCAGTTTTTATTCGTCGTCAGTTCGAC
Organism: Saccharimonadales bacterium (SeqCode); assembly: GCA_036405515.1. Classification (GTDB taxonomy): domain Bacteria; phylum Patescibacteriota; class Saccharimonadia; order Saccharimonadales; family Saccharimonadaceae; genus JASLCR01. The sequence goes on from DASWXM010000006.1 coordinate 12,311, forward strand.
TGTCACGGCATCACCGGCTTTCACACCGGCGGCCTTTTGCAGCTCGTCGGTCACACGCATCCAGTGACTCCAGCGTCCGTCCGGTTCGAGTACGGTGCTAAACTCATGACCGTTTATCGTGCCCGTCACACTTAGTTGTCCGCGCGACGACAGCTTCGCACTTTCGTCTTTTGGCACAGGCAGGATTGTCCAGTCTTTCAATGTATAAAGTGTCGTTTTGAAATTGATCGTTACCGGCGCGCTTTTCATATTTACATTATACCGCAGGAGGAGTGGCAGAAATATTGTCACTTTTCGCTCTGCGGTACTTCATTTCGAGATCCTTGCGCCAAGTCTCGCCCTTATCTTCCGATGCTTCGGCGAGCATATATAGGCCATCAGCGGTAATAGTAAGCGTCATGCGTTGGTAAAAATCTTTGTCCTCACGCAGAAATACCATTGTTTTGCCATCAAATGTCGTATCAAAAATCCGCGCCACGCCGCGTTGGTCATGATAGAATATCTGATACATACCTCGCGGGTCGCTGTAGCCGATCACCCAAATACCACTCGGCTTTTTATCGGCATCGGTCTCACGCACCACCACGAAAGCGTCATCCAGCCGTTCGATGGTCGTAAAGCCTTTGCCCTCTGCCTCCATACTCTCTAGGAACCAGCAATTGTACATAGTATATTCCCACTCGCCGATCAGTGGTTCAAGAGCGGCCAAGGCTTTGTTCTTCATGCATCTATGATAGCAAGTTTCGCATGTGCGTACGATCACGACTATAATAGAAAGGGATGTTAAGTGGGGATGCGGTATTCGTCGATATTGAAACGAACGGTGGCAATGGGCCGCGCGGGCGGGTGATCGAAGTAGCCGCGATCAAAGTCGCGGGCGGCGAGATCGTGGACACTTTCACCTCGCTCATCAACCCCGGCAGCGACGTACCGTATTGGATCACAAAACTGACCGGCATTACCAACCGCGACTTGGTCGATGCGCCCTATTTCGAAGATATCGCAACGCAGCTGTATGACTTCATGAAAGATCCGATTTTCGTCGCACATAACGTACTGTTCGACTACTCCTTTTTGAAGCGCGAGTTCGCGGCAGCCGGCTATGATTTTAAGCCGAAGCTATTTTGTACCGTCAAAATGTCGCGGGCACTGTGGCCTGAGCATCGCGGCCATAGCCTCGAGAAAATAATCAACCGTCACAATATTGCTTTTGCCGCCAGGCATCGCGCATATGATGATGCCAAAGCCATGTACGACTTTGTCAAACTCACTATCGCCGAAAAGGGCCGTGAGGCATTAATGGAAAACATCGCTCGGCAGCTCAAGACCAAATCGCTGCCGCCTAATGTTGATGAGGCGGTGATCCTCGACCTACCCGACAGCCCCGGTGTTTACATTTTCGAAGATGACAGTGGTGCGCCGCTCTATGTCGGTAAAAGCGTCAACATTCGCACACGCGTACGGTCACATTTTGCAAATGCCACCACCATCGCCAAAGAACTCAAGATGACGCTCGCCAGCCACAACGTCAGCTTCATCACGACCGATACGGAAGTCGAGGCGCTACTGCTTGAGTCGGCCAAAATCAAAGAGCTCCAGCCGATGTTCAACCGATTGCTGCGGCGAAAAACTAAACAATCGGTTTTCCTGCGCGAGTTCAACGACGACGGCTACGAAACGATCCGTATAGAAAACACAGATCTCTCGCAGCACCAATCGCTTGAAAATATCTACGGCGTCTACACCACCAAATCACAGGCCAAAGCCCGGCTCGAAGTGGCGACCAGAACGTTCCAGCTCTGCCCCAAACTCCTCGGCCTCGAAAAAGCCAAGGGCGCGTGCTTCCGCTACCAGCTAGGACTGTGCAAAGGTGCCTGTATCGGCAAGGAATCGCCCAAGCTCTACAACCGGCGTGTCGAGCTTGCCCTCGAACACTCCAAGATTGAGTCGTGGCCGTTCAAGTCCGAAGTCACGGTCCGTATCAGCGACACCCGCTCTATTATCGTCGACCAGTGGATCGTCAAGTCCGTCGTTGAACATGCCTTTGACGAGCCGACATTCACTTTGCTCGAGAGCGGTTTCGATATCGACACCTACAAAATCATTCGCAGCTATATTCGCAAACATCCGGAAGCGATCTCGCTCGTCACGCCTTCAGCGTAACGTACCCTTCCGCTATTCCTTACCTTCTATATCGACTTTAGACACCTTGTCGTCTTTGATATGAAGGTTCAACCGGCCCGGCTGAAACGACATGTCGACAGGTAGCGACTCGCCGTCACGTTCGACGACTCTGGCTGCTTTGTTTGCCGCCGAGGCTTTATCCAGCGCAACTTTCTCTGTCAAGCCGATATATTCGTTCGCATTGCCGTCAAGCGACTGCGCACTATTCGTGAACGTCTTGCCATTGATATTGCACTGCTCAGGGTAACTTTCCATGATAGCACCGCCGGCATTCTTGCAGGTCTGAAAATCGGTCACTGCTTTGTCCGACTTCCGCAGAAATACCATGGCGAGAGCGAGCACAATAGCACAAATTATCGCGACAACTCCTATCCAGGTTGTCGTTTTAGTTTGCTTTTTTACCATGAGCACCTTCCTTGTTACGTATGCTTCTTATTGTACACTCTATCATGAGCGTATCAGCACACTCACCTGATGTTTGCTAAAATAGAACCAACACCAATTCTTATAGAGGGGAATAACTTATCGTGGCAACTATCAATCCGTACATCAACTTCAACGGCAATGCCGAAGAAGCCTTCAATTTTTACAAATCTGTGCTTGGTGGAGAGTTTGGACCGATCGTACGCTTCAAAGATATCGCCAGCAACGAGTTTCCCATGCCGGAACACGAGGCAGAGAAAATCATGCGGATTACGCTACATATCGGAAGCAGCACCTTGATCGCCAATGACGTTCCCGAAGCGATGGGCCGAGTAAGTGAAAACGAAAACCGCTCGAAAATAGCAGTCTACGCAGACACAAGAGAAGAAGCCGACAGGCTATTTCAGGGTCTTTCAGAAGGCGGCACCGTGGAAATGCCGATGGATGAGAGTCCTTGGGGTACGTATTTTGCGATGTTTAGAGATAAGTATGGGATTGAGTGGACGGTGGAATTTGATTCAAACAAGGCCGTATAAGCGGGCAAAGGCCGAGGAGTTTCATGAGATTAAGGTAAGGGGGCTAGCTTTCTTCTCGAACGAGGGCTGTGTTACTGATGCCAATCATGGAAATGATGCCGCCTATAAGCAGCAAAGCGACCATCGCGACGATACCGCGCTTGAAACCATCAAAATCGAGAGTCGAACCGGTGACGATGCCGATCATCGCCACACCGAGCAATCCAGCGATACGAGCCACAGCATTATTGATGGCTGAACCGATACCCGCTTGCTTCTCCCCCACCACTCCCAAGATCGCAGCTGTCAGCGGCGCGACGGTCATAGACAGGCCGAGACCGAAGATGATGACGCCGGGAAAGACATGCGTCCAGTAACTTACTGCTGGGTCAATATTCAGGAAAGTCAGAAAACCGAGCGCCGCAACCACAGGACCTGCCGCCATGAAAAACCGCGGACCGTACTTGCCCGCAAGCGCACCAAACCTAGGTGACAGCAGAAACATAATGATCGTGACCGGCAGAAACGACAAGCCGGCCTGCACGGCGGAATAGTGCCCGACCTGCTGGATGAAGATAATTACCATGAATGTCGAGATCGATAACGCGGCATAGATCGAGACTGTCGCGAGATTGCCGACACTGAAATTGCGTATCTTGAAAAGTGAGAGCGGCAGCATGGGCTGCGCAGTGCGGGCCTCGTGCCAGACAAATCCGACAAGCGAGATAATGCCACCTATGAGCGTGAGGTAAATCAGAGGGTTGTGCCAGCCAAGATGTGACTGCTCGATCAACGCGTAGCTCACTCCGCCCAGACCAACACTGCAGAGCACCGCACCGACGACATCGAGCTTGATAGACGTATCGCGACGCTCGTCGAGCTCGAGTCGACTCAAAAGCCATAGTGTGCCAGCGATCAGCACGACATTGATCGCAAAGATAAGCCGCCACGACGCTGCATCGACCAGAAAGCCACCGACCAACGGCCCGATGACAAACGAGATGCCTGTCCAGGCCGTCCACGAGCCGATCGCCTTGCCTTGGGCAGCCCCGCGAAACGCCGCTATGATCAGCGCCAGTGAGCTTGGCACGAGTAATGCTCCTGCTACACCCTGAAGAGCACGTGACACAATAAGCAGTTCGCTTGTCGGCGCGATAGCACACAAGACCGAAGTGACACCAAACCCGACCAGCCCCGTCCATAGGATTTTCTTGCGGCCGAAAAGATCGGAAAATGACCCGGCAAGGAGCATCAGAGCTCCGAGCGTGATCAAGTAGGCATCTACTACCCACTGTTGGGTGACCAGGCCACCGCCCAGTTCGTCGGAGATATCAGGCAACGCGACGTTGATGACAGAGCCATCGAGAAAAGCAACTGAAGACGCCATGATGGCGATGAGGAGAACGAGACGTTGCTTGCTGGTCATACTCGTAGTATACGCCTACTGGCAGAAGAAACCGATGATCACGATGACAAACACCACCGCACCAAGAACCCGCCGGAACGGACTGGCGCCTTGGGTTATCTCAAGATACGCCCAAGTGAAAAGAAATGCTGCGCTAAGTAACTCTAAGCCAGATCGCAATGCTCCTGGACCAAGCAGATGAGAGACGACCATGAAAGCAAACCAGCCAATGATAGGCAGGTTCGGTTTTTGCCAGATCACAGCACGGCCATGCTTGTCGCATATAAACCAGCGAAGTGTCTTTTGGAGCATATCTAATTATACCGACACTCCGCCGGACAAAGCGAGCGATCAAGCAGGGCCAGGCTATAAGTAGGTAAATTCTTTTACTTCGCCGGATGCGATATCCTGCTCGATATCCGCTTCCTGCAGAAAGTCCGGCAAAATTACTTCTTTTTTCGGATCGATAAAGCCGTGCTGCGCTATCTCAATATGACCGTGTGTCGTGCTCGCTAGATCAATCTCGACGTCATAGTCATCAACATTTGTGATGAGATAGAAAAATTCGAGAAATTCCCGATCACTTCCACCGTATTGCTGAATATACAGCAATCTACCAATCTCGGGTGCGATGCCCGTCTCTTCTATCAGCTCACGGCGCAGACCGTCACGGAGTGATTCGCCATCATCCAGTCCACCGCCCGGCGTCGACCAAAAGTCCGACTCGCCGTTCCCTTCTATATGTTTTTGGGCAAATAGTTTGCCGTTTTTGTATATGATTCCGCGCACCGTAATACGTCGTGTCATTGTGACTCTCCTTGTGTAAGTAGTGATGTAAGTAAGAGTGCGAGAGGTCACGGCTCGTCCGTACGTACACACATAGCGGATCCCGAGGGATCATAATGGGAATTATTATAATGAACCATGCGACGGATTGCCAGATATTTTATCATGAGTATCCTCGCACTCAACATCTGGGAGTTATTCGACTATACTTGAGAGTATGAAGTCACTCGCTCATCGTTTAGACGCCAGTATCAATAATGTGATCACAAGTTGGCCAGCTTCGCTGAAGCCACTTTTTGTAGCGACAACCGCTCTCGGCGGCCCCCTGATCACGATCGCAGTCGGTACCGCAGTCATACTCTACGGCTACGTACAGGAAAATCCGCGGCTTGCTCTGGCCGGAATGATGGTATGGGTAATTATCGGAATCGGCACAGTCCTGAAGCTACTATTCGGACGAAAACGACCGCTGACCGAATACGTACAGAATATGCACTTTAAGACATTGAGCTTTCCGAGTGGACATGCGACGGGAGCTACTATCGCACACGGACTACTCGCATACCTGGCGTGGCATGCGCTGCCCGAACCGTGGAGTTATATCGTAGCAGCAGCGATGACTGCGATCATCGTGCTTGTCGGCATCTCACGGATCTACCTAGGCGCACACTTCCCAAGCGATGTCGTGGCGGGCTGGCTGCTTGGCACGGCAGGTGTGCTCGTCATCATATTTCTCATAAGGCCGCTAGTATGAAGCTAGCGCTCGTTTACAACCCGAAGTCCGGCTCGGCACTCACCAGGAGTGAGTTGCAGAAAAAGTGCACAGCAGCCAGCATCGAAGTCGAGGAATTCATCCCGATCAACAAAGGCTTTAAACGCAAGCTGGTACCGCACATCAAAAAAGCCGGAACTATCGCCGTCATCGGTGGCGACGGGACGATCAGCGCGATTGCCGGACAGGTCGCTAACACCAAGGCCACACTCGTACCGCTGCCAGGCGGCACTTTGAACCATTTCACAAAAGACCTAGGCATACCGCAAGATATCGATAAAGCGCTGAAGCGGCTAAAGAAATGCCGACCACACGCGGTAGATATCGCCAGCGTCGATGATACGTTCTTTATCAACAACTCAAGCATGGGGCTCTACCCGGCATCCCTGCACGACCGCGAAGATATCGAACCGCAGACCGGCAAATGGCCCGCCGCCGTGATCGCGTCGTTGCGGGCACTCGTCCGTTTCAAAACATATCATGTGACTATCGACGACCACACCTTCAAGACACCATTCATCTTTGTCGGTAACAACCGCTACTCCCTGACTTCGCTTGGTGGCACGGAACGATCATCTCTGGATGAAGGGATACTGACAGTCTACGCCGCCAAAACGCAGTCGAGGCTGAGACTCCTGCAGATCGCTCTCTTCGCGCTCATCGGCAAAACCAAACACTTGCCCGACTTTGATGAGTTCCATCCGAAATCACTCACTATCAAAACAAAACGCGCCAAACTATCGGTCTCGCACGACGGCGAAGTGTCAAAATTCACTTCACCGCTTACCTATCAAATCCACAGTCGTGCCCTTAAGATACTTGGTTAGACATAAAGCATTAATGTTAAAAATATTACAACGACATATTATTTCATATAATCAATTGTTGTACTTGTAAAACTTATGGGAGTATAATAGTAATACACCACTTTTTATCTACTTTAACAAAGGGAGGAGTTCGGTATGATTGCTTCAGCTTTGCGCTGGCTCAAGACCGGTGCTCACAAAAACCAAAAGTCCCTTATCAAACATCTACTAACTTTTACGGCCATGGTCGGGCTCGTGAGCATACTATCATCGCCCGCCGTCTTCGCTGCCAATCCCGTGATGTGGACTGGCAACGGCACGACGAATGGCATGTGTAATACGCTCAATTCGGACATAAGTGTGCCAGCAGGACAGCAGCAATGGCTGTTTATCCTGACTAGTCCGAGTGCAGGGCCGTGGACACTGACCGCTCAGTTCAACCCAGCTACAACACCCAACCCAATAGTCGTGGCTGGCGTACAACAAGGTGGCGGCTCGGTACACTTCACCGTGAATACTGAGATTGGCGCACAGCTACTTAGCGCCACAGCAACCAATGGCAATAGCAATAGTGTTTTGACAGTTTCACACTGTGGTTATCATGCACAGCTAACGGTCAACAAGACAGCTGCGACCACTTACACGCGTGATTTTGACTGGACGATCAACAAATCGGTTGATCAGACGAGCCTACTGCTCTCACCCGGACAGCAGCATGTGCTCAACTACTCCGTCAACGTTACCAAAGACAATGGCACCGATAGTAATTGGTCGGCTTCCGGCAATATCTCTGTGAAAAATACTGACCCGGTACGCCCTGCTACTGGAGTAGTTGTTATGGATAATATCTCTGGTTTCGGTAACGTAACGGTCAATTGTCCATCTACGACGATCGCTCCCGGAGCAACGATGTTCTGTACATATGGTCCGGTTAGTTTGCTGGATGCACTCAGCCGCCTAAATACCGCTACAGCCACAACCGTAACTGCAGGTATAGAGGCAGGGGTTGGTACAGCCGATGTGGTGTTCGGCGACCCAACCGCGGTGCTCGATAATTGTGTCGATATATCCGATACATTTGCCGGCGTTTTAGGTAACACATGTGCAAGCAATACGTACAACTACATACGTACGGTTACCGCAGACGCACTACCATGTGGCAACAGTACACTCACCAACACTGCGTCACTTGTGAGTGACGATGGCACGACCAAGACGTCAAGTGCAAATGTCAGTGTCAATGTTGCGTGTGCTCAAGGATGCACATTAACGCAAGGCTACTGGAAAACGCATTCATCATACGGCCCTGCGCCATACGATGATACGTGGGCAAAACTGCCAAACGGTGCAGATACCTCGTTCTTCCTCAGCGGACAGACATGGTACCAAGTATTCAAGACCGCCCCAGCTGGCAACGCATACTACCAGCTCGCTCACCAGTATATGGCTACTCAACTAAACGTGCTCAATGGTGCAAGCGTACCTTCATCGGTACAGACAGCGCTCAACAACGCTGCGCTTCTACTCAGCAGCTATACGCCAGCGCAGATAGCTGCCATGAAGGCAACCGCGACAGCACGTAAAGCATTCGTCAGTACTGCGAGTGTCCTTGCCTCGTACAATGAAGGGCAAGTTGGTCCCGGTCACTGCTCAGAATAAACACTCATCACCAAACAACATTATCACCCTCGTCAGCACAGCGAGGGTGATTAATTATAAGGGACCGAGGCTCTAATCAGCGCTTTCTAGTGGGGACAGCAAACTTATTCGCCAACCACACCAGAATAACGCCAAATACCAATAAGCAAGTGACCGTGAATGCCGTCGACCCATAATCATGTGTCGCGGGATTAAGAAACGGGTACGGGTACCAGCCGATGATCGCCCCGCGTACCAAGCTGTAGATGAGATATACGACTGGAAACAGCAGCCACAAAAGTGATTTGACAAACGACATTACCCGTCGCGGCCGATCAATAAGGAAATCGACAAGCACAGCGACAGGTATGAGATAGTGCAGCACAGTATTGTCCCACGGCACCGCCGTGAGCGCGACACCTTCAAGCCCCGACAGAAGAAACGAAAATCCGACACCCACGATAATGATATACACCGTCGTCGCACTTCTTAAGGCATCAAACTTGCGAGGTTTGCCTACAGCAACCGCTAGAGCGCTCAGCAGAAACGTAACGACGACAAGGATATTCGACTCAACGGTAAAAAAGCTCAAGAAGTTCACAGGATTGAACTTCCCTCTTTCAATCAGAATCACGATTTCAGTGATGAGGGCGCTAAAACCGAGGAGCGCGAAGAATAATCGGTAAGCAATAAGTAGATTTTTGTGTCGTATCATGCTTTTGATTATACCGTGCAGACATCCAATTCGATATAGCTGAAAATAAGTGGTAAAATAGAAGTACAATTAGTTAATCGGAGGGAATTATGCAGGACGATATGCAAGAAACCGAGGTTCGAGAAACTACCACTCAAGACGGAGATACCACCGTACGGAAGCAAGCTGTTGCGCGCAGTCAGCGTACACCGGGCATTATAGCCGCACAACGTGCCGTTTGGTTTATTGTGGGGCTGATCAATATCATTATTGCGCTACGATTTGTATTCTTACTACTTGGTGCCAACCGAGGAGCTGCCTTTACTGACCTAGTGTACTCAATCAGTGCACCATTTGTTGCGCCATTTGTCGGTATCTTTGGTGAGCCAACATACGGCAGATCAGTATTTGAACTAAGCAGCGTACTCGCAATAGTAATCTATCTGCTAATCGGCTGGGGTATCGTGAAGTTACTCACAATTGCGGGTCCACGAGATACAATATAATCACGGCAAGAGAAAAGGATAACCGCTACCATAGAAGGCTACATTAAAGATATTCGGACAGCTGTCGGCACCATGCCGATCATACTGAATTTTGCTTGCGTATGTATATACGATGATCGAGGAAGAATACTTTTGCAAGCCCGTGACAAAGAGCTGGCGAAATGGGGCTTTCCTGGCGGCGCCCTCGAGTACGGTGAGTCGTATGCTAATGCGGCAATACGAGAATGCCGGGAAGAAACAGGCTACGAAATAGCGCTCGATGAGTTTATCGGTATCTTTGACGAATATTTCGCGAGTTACCCAAATGGCAATGCACAGACAATCGTTGTAGCATACACTGGCCACATAGTATCTGGCGAGGAGTTTATCGATAACAAAGAGACATACGCTCTTAAATGGTTTGCAGCAGACGAAATGCCCGCTCTTTTCAATGAACAAAATCAGATCATCTACAAATCAATTAAGGCAAACGGGGGAGCATCCCTAGCTCGTTAGCTGACATACCAAGCTTCCATTGAGTTTGAACTCAAATTTCTACCATAGCAAGATATTCATCTCATATCGATTAGCTATGCGGCATCTCCTTTACAGCTTATGCCACTTATCATCGTCGCTTTTTTCGTAGCCGGCTTTTTTGACCGCGCTCCATGCCACGCGGTGAGCAGTTTCCTCGCGATCCGCATGTCCACGACGCTCCTCGGGCTTGTCATATTGGTCATATGCACTATTGAACGCTTCTTTGTAGATATCCTGAGCATGCTGCGGAAGAGCATTACGCACACTGTCAGGCAAGTTTTTTGTTGATTGATACGGCATGGTTACACCTCGCTTTCTCTTATTCAACTATTCACCTACTATTATACGCCTATCACAGCACACCTATCAACTCGGCAAGCTATCCTACAAGTTCAGCGAGCTTCTTGGTGGTCGTAATATTGCGCACCGTCATCTGCTGATATAGCGGCGTGCCAATTACCTTTATTAAGCTATACTTTGATTGGTTCGCACGGGAGATATTCGCCACTATTGCGCCATCAACGTAAATCATCGTCTCGACTTCAGGTCGATAGCCAACCTTCTCAAGCACGTCCGCCGTGTTTGCTTCATCAAAAAGGTATAAGACATCTGATTTCTGTCCGGATTTGTCAGGTTTCGGCGGGTCGTTTGTCCAGGTCTCAGGGATTGCGGCTGCGATGGTTTTGATTTTCTCACCAGACAGGATAAGCGTCGGAATAGAAAATCCGAAATGCTCCTCAAGTGCCGCTTGGACATCGGCAGCCTTCGGCTCATGATCGCTCGAAAATACCGCATTGCCCGAGTTGAGGTAAATTATGACATCCTGAAACCCAAGACCCTCGAGTACGGCCTGAAACTCAGCCTTTGGCACACGGTGATTTCCACCAACATTAATTCCGCGGACTAGTGCAACATATTTCACGTCAGTTTCCTTTTCTTCTAGGATCCAGCAAGCGGTGTATTAAATATACCTACCGCGAGCTCCGCCCAAATCATAACGAATACGACTACAATAACTAAGCATGTGAGAACTTTATAGAGAGGTTTTGCAACCTTTTTTAAGGATAATTCAATACCCATGCCTGCTACAAGCAAAAGCGCGCCCATGACGACGAAGTCGTTTACACTCCAATCGACTTCGTCTGTAAATTGCATTGCTATAAGCGGAACTAACAGTACTAGTATCGTAATGGCCGTTATGCGAATAATGCTTACTTTCATACGATAATTATACGCTTCTTTACTGCAGTGGACTAATACTCGGCAATTACGATCTTGTGCTGGCCCATCATCGTCTTAAAAGCACCTGGCCTTTGCATCAGTTCTCCCATATTTTCGGGGACGATCTGCCAACTTAGACCATACTGGTCCTTACACCAGCCGCACTGCTCCGACTCAGGAACTTTTGAGAGCTTATCCCAAAAATAATCAATCTCTTCCTGGTCTTTACAAGGTACGGAAAACGAAATTGATTCATTGAACTTAAATTCCGGCCCAGCATTGATCGCAACAAAGCGTGTACCGAATAATTCAAATTCAACCGTCAACACCTTACCTGCGAGGTTTTGCTGGAAGTCAGCTAGGCCCTCTTCGGCGCTGGTCGGATAATATTCCGTACTGATAATCTTGCCGTCTGGAAATACTGATACATAGTAGTCTGCAGCTTCCTTCGCATTGCCATCAAACCAAAGGTTTGGAACTATTTTTTGACTCATGGCATTTTATTCCTCTACAATTGCTAAAATGTTACTACTTGGATCTTTGAACCACGCGATATTCGGTCCCATGCCCGCGTCCTTACCGCGTAGCACACCACGTTCATCCTGCTTTGCCGGCATATTATCGTAGCGCTCGAAGACCACACCCTTTCCTACGAGTTCATCGACAGTTACGTCAATATCATCTACGACAAAATTTAGAACCGTAAAAGTAGCAGGCTGATGATCTTCTTTCGGGTAGATAAACACCTGCTGGCCGTTCACGTTAAAACCGATGCCGCCCATTTCATCACTTAGTTCCAGGCCCAATGTCACGCCATAAAACTCTTTGCATGCATCGATATTGTCCGATGAATATCCACTAAATGCCCCTTTAATATTCATAACTACCTCCTACTTTATTTGACCTTTGCGATACTCTATCACCCGTGCGATAAGTTCAGTTGGCAATGGCTGATCAAGAGGGAATTGGACAGACCCTTTTCCCTGCTTGTACTTCGCAAACTCATCAGCAAATGCCTCATGCCCGTTTGGTGTCGCATAGAACCCGATATGATGTTTGAACCCGCCAAAGTAGACAAGAGGTTTACCACTTAGTTTATAGCCGACCAGTCCGTAGCTAAACGATTCCTGTGCCTCTGGCGCTTTACTATGTACAAGCCTTCGAAGTTCTTCCAAGCGCTTGCGCACTAGGCCGTCGAACTGATGAATGTAACTCTCTACGTTATTCATCGCCATACTTTCAGTATACGCCTTCTATGCGACCAATTCATCCAGACGATTAAGCTGGCTCGTAAATCCTTCGACCATACCCATCTTGAGAAGCTCTTCAATTTGTTCGGCGCTATCCGCAACGCTTCGGCTGACAATCTTGGTTTTGCCAGCTTCTTCAAAGAACTCATTTGTTACCGTCATAGTGGGTAGTTCACGATTTAATGTACCGTTCTCATCCGAGAAATAATCTTTATACGCGAAGCTCTCACCCTCGTTGACGGCGTCAATTTCCATCATGCCCCACGAGACTTGACCAAACCACTCACCTTGATTCTCATCAACACACTTCATACCATAATGCACACGGCCACCCGGGCGAAAATCAAATTCTTTCGTTGTCGTTTCCCAGCCTTCCGGTCCCCACCATTTTTCAAACCATTCTTTATCCGCGTAGGCTTTCCAGACTTTCTCTTTCGGACCATTCGCTACGTATTCGATAATAAGTGTTTTGTTTTCAAGATCTTTCGTTACGTTTACTTCTGCCATACTTCCTCCTATTCGTTTATTAATGCGTCCAACTTATCGTAGCGGCTTTGCCACATACTTCTGTACTGCTCCAAATATTCATCGGCGCTCGCAAGGGCACCCGGTGCCAGTGACACCATATGCTTTTTTCCCTCCTTTCGCTTATAAATCAACTGCGCTTTTTCAAGCACCTTCAGATGTTTCGATATCGCGGCAAAGCTTACATCGTAGCAGGCGACCAGTTCGCCGACCGAATGTTCATACTTCGCGACGCGCTGTAGCATGTCGCGCCGAATCGGATCCGCTAGGGAGTTAAAGATAGAATCTAATTGCATCGCATATTCAACCATATGGTTAAATGATAATCCAACACAAACCCTATGTCAACAACACTCTGCCAGTTTGTCTGATAGAGCGTTGTAAATATTGCAAATAATAGGGAAGTGGGGCGAAAGGCTACCAGCCACCGCCACCGCCTCCTCCGCCACCACCGCCAGAGGAACCGCCGCCGCTTGAACCGCCCGACGAAGATGAGGCTGCCCCGCTGGAACTTATCGATGTCGTCAGACCGTTCATTGCGCTTGAAAATGCAGCCGCGTTAAATACCGCAAGATTTGCACCAGTATACCAATCAGGCTGTGTACCGATTGACTCGTACAAATTACCGATTTGCTTATTCCACTCACGCTCTTGTCCAAATAGAATCGCATACGGTAAAACTCTTTCGTACAGTTTTACGAGCTGTTTTTTATCATTGCCGTCGACTTGTGTCTTCTCCGCCCCTTCCGGACTTTGCAGCATCTTTAGGCGCTCCTTTTCCGCGACGGATATATATAGTTTCAGCCCTTGAAGATAGCGATACAGCGCAAGCCCTTTGTCCGTAAGTGGCCAGAGCGCGTAGCCCATAGCAAGCGAGACGATCGCCACCAACAACAAACCCGGGCTCAGCAGTACGATCGATGCTGTCAGAAATATGAATCCGAACTGCTTGAACCATTGCGACTTCTGCTCATCGCGTGTTCTTAGCCCGTATGAACCACGCATTAGTTGCTGTAATTTTTTTGGATTGTCCATTATACGCGTGGACAGTTTATAATCTTTTTTTAGCGTAGCAGTGCTGATTTTTGAGCCGACGATGGCGCCATTGAATATATCGTTAAGTATCTCTTGCTCTTCGGCCCGCAAATCATCAATGGGCTTGATAATTTCAATCTCATACTCCGCGTTTGAGAAAAGTCCCTTTGGCTTCGTCTCAAATATTTTCACATAATGTCGGACCGCAAAGTCGATCAACTGTGCCGTAAATATTGACAACGAATTTACCAATGTTGCTGATACCTGGACGCTAGCGTCTCTTGGAGGAATATACTCGGGAACAATCGTGCCGACTTCCCCTTTGCGTCCCGACCAGCGTGAATATCGCACAGAAAGAAATACGATGATCCCAAAGGCCAACACTCCAAGCGTCACCTGCAGCACGATCCAGGCTATGAACAATACTTCAAGAAGCGACATTTTGTATTCCGAGAAAGTACCTGAATCAAAACCAACAGCCAGCGTCATATTTTCCCCTGATTGCAGATTAGCCGCAGATGCCGTATAGGTAAGTCCGTTTTTCGTCAGCTCACAAGCTGTGTTCGATCCATACCTACCCTGATAGCAGGCAGACTTTCCGGTTAATGAAGGTTCCAGACTTTTATCGATAGTAAGCTTCACGAAAAGTGACTGTATTGGCACCCGCCATTCAGTACCATTCGTATCCCAGTAAAATTCATCCGCATTTGTATTCGTAAAATTCTGCGTTACATCACGTTGCGTATAAGTAATCACAAAAGTCTGCTGGCCATGAACATACTTGTTCTTATCACCAATACGGAGCACTGTATATTCCCCGCTATCGTACGTAGTATAAGGCCAATCCCGACCATCCTGCCCTACCGCAGGTAAAATATTCGATCGGCCCGCGACGGATTTAATATCGATGCTTGCCGGATGTCCGTTATATTCTTTTGGGATATATCGCTCGATACCATGGTTCTGATCACTCTGCGGAAAATCAGCGACGATCGTTTCTTTTGTCGTAAGCGTTGATCGCTTCTCATTGTCTCTGCCGAGATTAAACTCGATATCATAACGGGAGATTGTAAAGTCATTAACTGCCGCGTTTGCCGGTGGCGCAGACAGCAGCAGCGAGATACCGACAAGAATAAAGGCAACGACTTTTTTCATTACTCTCATTGTAGCATCGAACCGCTATCGTCGTAACAATAGCGGTTCAAAAAATGCACCTAGAAACCGAGAGAGATCTACAGAATTGCCTCGATAACTGCATCAATCTTTTTGTTCACCTCATCACTTAGTGGAGTACCGTCAAGATCGATGTCCTTCGTAAAGAGAAGATTCGCATCAGTCTCGACTGGCTTCGCTTGGATAAAACCAGTAAAAAGCGTACGGAGTTCTTTGATTGCTTTCGAGCCACCACTCCAACCGTAGCCAATAAACGCTACTGGCTTGTCGGCCCACTCGTGATTAATCCAATCGATTGCGTTCTTCAGTACCGCTGTATAGCTGAAGTTATTCTCAGCAGTGAGAAATAGCACTACGTCAGCATCACTCACCCGTTCTGTCCATTCTTTAACATTTTCATTTTCAGGCGAGAAATCCTCAGTCGCCGGAGATGCTGGGTGGTCATAAAACGGCAATGGCGTCGCTTTAAAATCCGCCACATTGAGCTCAACATCCTTGCCTTCGAAGCGTGCTTTCACCTGCTCCAAGATCTTATCTGCAATACGGCCTTCACGGACACTACTTAATACTACTAGGACTTTTGTCATTTTTCCTCCATGAGAAATTAGCTACTTATTACTATACAATATATAGTAAAATTGCTATAGATTCAAGCCCTAATTAGTATTTATCGATATTCGGGGTTATGATAGCCGAAATGCTCACCCTTTTTCCATGCGTTTGGCAGATTACCCTCAGCTGGCAGTCCACCAGCTTCTTTTAATCGCTTGGCTGTGTGCATGAGATTATACGTCATAAACGTAATATTACGATTCGTAAAATCATTTTCTGGACCACCAGAACTTTCATCAAGATAGCTCGGCCCAGGACCAACTTCACCGATCCACCCAGCGTCGGCTTGCGGTGGAATCGTAAAGCCGATATGCTGCAAGCTGTAGAGCACATTCATAGCACAGTGCTTTAAGCCATCCTCATTGCCGGTGATGATACATCCGCCAGCCTTGCCATAATAAATCCACTGACCTTTTTCGTTAAGATCAGCAGAGTTCGCATAGAGGCGCTCGATAATTTTTTTCATTTGCGAGCTGTTATCGCCCAGCCATATCGGCCCGCACAGTACAACGATATCGGCCGCTTTTACTCGTTCGTAAATGCGCGGCCATTCATCAGTCGCCCAACCATGTTCAGTCATATCGGGATACACCCCTGTCGCGATATCTTGATCAATCGTGCGAATCAGCTCCGTCTCGATACCGTGCGACTCCATTAGCTCCATACTTGCTCGAAGTAACCCCTCCGTGTTACTTACCTCTGGTGACTTTTTCAGCGTACCGTTAAAAAATATCGCCGACAAGCCTTCGAATTCTTTATGCATACTCCCCTCCTCTTTGTATTAATTATACTCCTGAGGACTGAGGTAGAGAAACTAACCGATATGCTCTTTCAAGCTCGATTCAAGTGCAACTTTTGGCATGAGGCCTATGAGGCGATCGACGATTTTGCCATCTTTAAAAATCAACATATTTGGGATGCTCTGGACTTCATGATCCATGGCAAGCTCTGAATTCTCCTGACTCTTCTCGATATTCACTTTGACGATATCAACATCTTTGTCCATCTCATCAGCTATCGCATGAAGCGCAGGCGCCATCGCCACACATGGCGGACACCACTCTGCCCAAAAATCAACGAGCACTACCTTATCACTCTTTAGCACTTTTTCTTCAAATTCATTTCGTGTTTCAGTATTATGTAAAGCCATGCTTCTATTATAACTTAAAGCTATTTATCTAATTCTATAGTGTTTAAGATTCGCTCCTCTTTACCAAGAACCATCTCTCCGTATTTTTCACGTGTCTGATTTTTGACAGCGATCCATGCTTCATCCGCCAAAAAGTTGTTGAGTTTTGCAAGTAATATTGCCTCGTCTTCGGCTTCAATAATATATGCAAATTCGAGTTTACCATCAGCCTCGCTCTCCCACATCGATATAATCTTCAAGCCATGTGACTGCATAATTGGCATCGCATGAGTTTTAAATCGTTCATAAAATTCTTCGCGAAGCTTAGGATTGAGCTGATAAATACGTAATTGTTGAGTCATGCCTTCATTATATGCTTTCGATGCTATCATCAAGATTCTTAAATCTTCCATCCTTATAGGGTGGCATACAAATTTCATAGCACACTAGACCATCCGACCCCGCATGCCACTGCATAATATCCTTCCTATCCACCAAGAATTCTTTCCTTGAATCATCATCTACGGAATAGGAACCGCCGTTGTGATAAAAACTGCCTGACCCCGAGATAAATCCCTCCACAGTTTCTTGGCCCAAGAGGACACGTTGTCGAGGCGTCTTTCCGTACGGTTTTATGTAGAGGATAGCCAAATCACGAGAAGAATCATCGACAAACTCATAGACATCGCACTCCACCTCTTTATTCGGATATGTTGTTTCTACGTACTTAACTTGATAATCAATGGCGTCGTGACGAAAAATATCTACAGGCCTAGACACCAGCAGATACCCCCAGCTTTGCTTCGTGTTTTTCTTTACACTCCTTGGTATGAAAAAGTAGGTCAGGATTTTGCTTGCAGTCTTCGCAAATCAGCACCAAATCATTACATTCCATATGTGCGCAGTTTTCAAAATTACTTGTTTTGCCACCACAGTGGGTACACCCACCAATAGTCTTAGCATGGTCAGAGAAGTCCACTGTCATACGGTCATCAAAGACACGAAGTGAGCCTTCCCAAAGACCATCATCGCCATATGCTTCACCGTACTTCACAATGCCACCATCAATTTGGTAAACATCTTTAAAGCCACGCTTTTTCATCATGGCAGAGATCACTTCGCAACGGATACCCCCCGTGCAGTATGTAATAACCTTTTTATCTTTGATATCGTCATACTTATCACTTTCAAGTTCGGCGATAAAGTCGCGTGACGTATTCGTATTTGGCACGACAGCATTTTTAAATTTACCGATTTTTGCTTCGTGCTCATTACGACCATCGAAGAACACGACATCGTCACCATACTTTTCTACCAACTCGTGCACCTGCTTTGGCTTTATATGCTTGCCGCCACCAATCACGCCATCCATATCCACATCGAACTCATTGTCAGAATTTTTGAAACCCACCAACTCACGACGATGCTTAACGCTCATACGCGGAAAATCTTCGCGGCCACCATCACTCCACTTAAAGACAATATTTTTGAAACCTTCAAACTTTTTGGTTTCTTTAATGTATTTCTTGAGGTCTTCTACTTCCCCGCCAACCGTACCGTTGAGTCCGTGCTGACTCACGATAATTCGACCATTAAGATTCAGGCTATCACAAAGTGTTTTTTGCCATAATTTCACAGCCTCCGGGTCTTTCACTGGAGTGAATTTATAGTAGAGAAGTATTTTCTGCATTAGTTATTATTATATCATTCTGTTACCTCTGTTACAATAAAGCTATGTCTCGTCATCATGAATATTCCCAACACTTCCTCAGCGGTCCGCGATTGATTGCAGAGTTGATTGGCCACTCCAATATTCGTAAGAATGACACTGTGTACGATCTTGGTGCTGGTAGCGGTGTGATTACGAGTGTACTCGCCAGGCGGTGCAAGCAAGTCGTTGCCGTGGAAGTTGAACAACAAGCTCTCAAGAAGCTTCGACAGAACGTCGAGAATCTTGAGAACGTTACAATTATTCAAAAAGACATCCTGCAACTCCCTATCCCAAGTGAACCTTACAAAATATTTTCCAATATCCCGTTCTCACTTAGTGCTGAGATCGTGAGAAAGTTTACCAGTGCAACTAATCCGCCAAAAAGCATGTATCTCGTTGCGCAAAAACAATTTGCCCGCAAGCTTGTGCCAGGCAGTGATCATTTCACCAGCCAGCTCAGCGCCGAAATTAGCCCTTGGTTTACCGTACGTATTCGTAAACCTCTTCGCAAGACTGACTTTACTCCACCACCAGCAGTAGACACAGTATTACTTGAAATCAAGCAACGCGAAACGCCAATCATCGCACCCGAAGAGGCTGAAGATTATAGAGAATTTGTCACGTTGTGTTTTACGAGACAAAAATACTTTATAAGCCTCGAAAAAGATAAAGCCGGGTTATCTCCAGAATTGCGGCCATCCCAGCTCACTATAGAGCAATGGGTTCGGCTGTATGCTACAGTTAAAGCATGAGTAGAATAGAAAAATTTGACCGAGGGTTCATCGCTTTTGCGAAGAAGTATTATTCATGGATCGCGCGTATCGCACTTTTCATCATTTTCTTTCTTTTTGGCTTCTTGAAACTCATCGGGGTAAGCCCCGCAGGCGAACTCGCGCTTGGCTTTGCCGCCAAAATGGGTATGGGAGCGTATGCCTATGAGCTCTTCATCGCCCTGGCATTTGTTGAATGTGTTATTGGGCTAATGATACTCATTCCCAAACTCACTCGTCCAGCCATCCTCATAATGCTCCTTCACATGATTCTTGTCTCCGCCCCACTCATTCTTTATCCGGAAGCTGTATGGCAATCACCGTTCGTTCCGAATCTTGAAGGTCAATATATCATCAAGAACGCTGCCCTCGTCGCCCTCGCACTTGGACTCGTCGCCTCCACTCCTCCGCTCTCTAAGAAAAAGCATTGACGGAATACAAACAGTAGTATAAGCTGAAAATACTATGAGCCGTCACCAGACCGCTCCTCTATGGGCACACGTTCGGACGAGCCGAACCACTAGCGAACACAACAAACTTAACAGTAACTGTTCATAAAAAGGATACTTTATGCAAAAAAAGACATTGTCTTTATTCTGGAAATTTTCCAACCCCTACAAAATTCAACGCTTTCTGGCACTATTTTTCCCAGTACTTGCTGTCACTGTAAATGCAATAGCAGCCCCCTACGTATTGTCACTTTTTCTCGACAAGCTTCAGGCAGGCAACATCACCCTGGCTAACAGCTGGCAACTTATCGTTATATACGCAGTGCTCATATTCGTCGGCGAAGTAATCATCTGGCGTCTCGCGCTTTACTTCACATGGTCGTTCGAGATTAAAGGTCAACGTGACGTTTACCTTGCACTTTCAGATAAACTGGCTCGTGAAGATATATCGTTTCACGCCAATCGTTTTGGCGGTTCGCTTGTCAGTCAGAGCTCAAAAATGATTGGTGCTTTTGAACGTTTTTGGGACATGATTATATGGAGTATTATGCCGATGGTGGCTACGGTTCTTGGCTCAATCATTACGCTTTCAGTTCTTGGGCTATGGCAGTATGGTATATTTTTAGTACTTTACTCTATCGTGTTTGGCATCGTCGTATTATTCGGCTCACGATTCCTAACGCAGCGTAACCGCGAGGAAGCAGCCGCAAGCACGCGTAATAGCGGACAGCTTGCCGATATGGTGACAAATATCGGAACTGTGAAAGCATTCGGCCGCGAAGATCACGAGTACGATAATGCTTCAAAAGTTGTTAGTGACTGGCACGATAAGTCGACCCGTTTAAAATGGGGCGTGCTTGGCGCAACCACAGCTTTCAGCAGTATGTATGCGATTGGAGCAACCGGTGCGTTCATCTTTGCAGTGCTTGGAGCTGAGTACGGAATTGCTTCAGCCGGCATGGTATATCTTGTCTTTATTTATGCACTTAATATCAATCGTCAACTATGGGAATTTAATAATATTACTCGTACCTATAGCCGAGTAATTGGCGATGCGCATGAAGCAACAGAAATCCTGACCTCAGATTACCAGCTTATCGACCATTCCGACATACTCCTTCATGCACATAAGGGCGAAGTGGTATTTCACAATGTCAGCTTCACTCATGACAAAGGCAAAGGTGAGCAGGTCTTTGATAATTTCAATCTATCTATCCCCGCAGGGCAACGAGTTGGTATCGTCGGGCACAGTGGATCAGGAAAAACAACACTCACTAGAGTGCTATTACGTTTCTCGGATATCGAGAAAGGTACCATTACCATCGATGATCAAGATATTAGTAAGACAACTCAACAAAGCCTGCACGAGAGCATTGCCTATGTCTCGCAAGAGCCGATGCTATTTCATCGCAGCTTGCATGAGAATATCGCCTATGGTCGGCCTGAAGCAACTCGCGACGAAGTAATTAGCGCCGCAAAGCAGGCACACGCACTTGAGTTTATCAAAAAATTACCAGATGGATTTGAGACAACTGTCGGTGAGCGCGGAGTCAAACTAAGTGGTGGCCAGCGTCAACGCATTGCCATTGCCCGAGCAATACTCAAGGATGCACCGATTCTTGTGCTCGATGAGGCCACATCAGCACTTGATAGCGAGAGTGAACGACTTATCCAAGAGTCATTGGAAAATCTCATGAAAGACCGCACATCAATTGTCATTGCACACCGGCTTTCGACCATTGCCAAACTCGATCGGATTATCGTACTGGAAGACGGCAAGATTGCAGAGGACGGTACTCACAGAGAACTTCTTGAAGGAAATGGTATATACGCCTTACTATGGAATCACCAGTCTGGCGGATTTATAGAGGAATAAAATAGAGCGGGATATCCCGCTCTATTTAGAGAGCTGTAAAATTATTCAGCTTTCTCTTCTTTAGCTTCCTCAGCTGGAGCTTCTTCGCTACCATTTTCTGATTCAACTTCTGACTCGTCTTCAGCATCACCAGCTGCAGATTCGTTCGCCGCCGCGAGCGCTGCTGGCTCCCATGCGCTAGCAACCATTAGGTCAGTAATGCTTGGCTTTTCTTCATCCTCGTCACCGTGACCACTTTCGTGCTCAACATACTCGACGCCTGCAGACAGTGTTGCATCAGCAAGCGTCACTTTGTCGCCAGCTTCCGCAAGGCCGAGGATTGAAACTTCAATGGCATCAGGAAGATCCATTGGCAGTGCTTTTACTTCGATCTTCTCAAGCGCCTGGAGGACAACAAGACCATTCTTCTCAGCAACTGATTCACCTTCGCCCACGAGGCGTACTGGGACTTCGGCAACCACTGGGTCACTTGCCTTCACCGCGTGGAATGATACGTGACGGATCTCACCGCGTACTGGATCGAAGTCAACATCCTTGATCATGGCAATCTTTTTCTTACCACCAATAGTCAAATGAACTGGCGCATGTGTACCGGCTTGCTTGTAAGTCTTGAGCATGATGCCAGATTCAACTTGTACGCTGATCGGATCGATACCAGGACCATATACGACTGCTGGCACGAAACCTTCATGTCGTAGTGATTTAACTTTTTTACCGTGAACTGTACGCTCGGCAAGCGCGAGGGCTATTTTATCTCCCATCTCTCTTCCTTTCTTGGAATACCTTTTCGGAGGCACAAATTTTTTACTGACTTTTATTGTACCACATCTGTTACAATAGTGGAAGTGGAAGCAATATTAGAATTTATTACTCATCTTGGCTGGCTCGCCGTCGTCGTGACTATTTTTGCCGAGAGCGGACTACTTATCGGATTCTTCCTACCAGGCGACAGCCTCCTTTTTACCGCTGGCTTCTTGGTGCAACAAGACATTCTGCCGATTAATATTCATCTATTCGTATTTTTGCTTTTCATTGCGGCTGTCCTTGGCGATAGTGTCGGTTACGCATTTGGCCAGAAAGTTGGACGTAAACTATTTGAGCGAGAGAATACTCGTTTTTTTCGTAAAGAAAATCTCGAACGTGCTGAAGCGTTCTATGAAAAGCATGGAGCAAAGACGGTTGTTATCGCCCGCTTTGTACCGATTGTTCGTACCTTCGCGCCAATAGTCGCCGGCTCAAGCAAAATGCCATACCGCACATTCCTCGCATTTAATATTATTGGTGGCGCACTTTGGACAGTCAGCTTTACTTACCTTGGCTATTTCGCTGGTAAGTTCCTTATTGAAAGGCATGTTAACGTAGAAGCTGCAGCGCTGATCATTATTGCAATCTCAGTGGCTCCCATCGTTATACATCTTGTTTCCGAGAAAGATCGCCGTCTAAAATTAATCGACGGCACAAAGCGAGAGATCGCTATTCTTCTCGGCAAGCAAAAACGTTAACCTAACTTAGAGTAACGTTTTTAGGTATTTGCCTGTAAAGCTTTTTGGGATTTTTACGATTTCTTCTGGCGTGCCTTCAGCAACCACTGTGCCGCCACCAGAGCCACCTTCTGGACCCATATCAATCACATGATCGGCAGCTTTGATGACATCGAGATTGTGTTCGATGATTACCATACTGTTGCCGCCTTCGACAAGTTGCTGCAAGATACCAAGCAGCCGTTTCACATCCGCCGAATGTAACCCGGTCGTAGGCTCATCAAGAATATACATTGTTTTACCTGTACTGCGCCGGCTCAGCTCGCTCGCGAGTTTTATACGCTGTGCCTCGCCGCCAGAAAAAGTCGTAGCTGGTTGACCAAGTTTAATATAACCAAGTCCAACATCAACCAATGTGTCAAGCTTGCGTGCAATCGTTGGCACGTTTTCAAAGAATTTCGCAGCTTGCTCGACAGTCATTTCAAGTACGTCAGAAATGGTCTTTTCCTTATACTTAATTTCTAGCGCTTCACGGTTGTAACGCTTTCCTTTGCACTCATCACAAGTCACGTATACATCCGGTAGAAAGTGCATCTCAATTTTAATCACACCGTCGCCCTGACAATTCTCACAGCGACCACCCTTGACATTAAAACTGAAACGGCCAGCTTTATAGCCGCGGATATTTGCTTCTGTGGTACCTGCAAATAGTTCGCGAATCGGTGTAAATACGCCCGTATACGTCGCAGGGTTTGAGCGTG
The DNA here is from genome assembly GCA_036405515.1 of Saccharimonadales bacterium (SeqCode). GTDB lineage: Bacteria > Patescibacteriota > Saccharimonadia > Saccharimonadales > Saccharimonadaceae > JASLCR01. Next base: position 36,549 of record DASWXM010000006.1, read on the forward strand.
GAGTGCGGCCAATAGCCGATTGGTCAATAACAATTGCTTTATCAAGCTGCTTGATGCCCTCGATTGACTCATGCTTACCTGGCACGGTCTGTGCACGATGCAAACGAGCCGATAGCTCTTTCGCGAGAATATCATTCACGAGAGTTGACTTACCCGACCCAGAAACACCGGATACAACAGTAATAACACCGAGCGGGATAGCAACATCAATGTTCTTGAGATTGTTTTCGCGCGCACCAACGATTACCAATTTACGATCAGCTTCTTTCTTGCGTCGTTTTTTAGGTACATCAATTTTCTCCGTACCGCTCAAATATTTTCCTGTTAGACTCTTCGGATTTTTCGCAACTTCTGCTGGTGTACCATGCGCTACCACTTCACCGCCATGTACGCCAGCTGCAGGGCCAATATCAAGTAAATAATCAGCCGCACGAATTGTATCTTCATCGTGCTCTACGACGAGTACCGTATTGCCGAGATCCCTGAGGTGCTTTAATGTTGCGATCAAACGGTCATTATCGCGTTGATGCAAGCCAATCGACGGCTCATCGAGCACATAGAGTACACCCTGGAGTCCTGAACCAATTTGTGTCGCCAAACGGATACGCTGCGCCTCACCACCACTCAGCGTATTAGCCGCACGAGATAGCTCCAAGTACGTCAGGCCGACGTTGCTCATGAAGCTCAGGCGATCGGTAATTTCTTTCATGATTTGACGAGCAATGAACATTTCATCATCGGTCAATTTCAGTGTACTCGTAAATAGCTCGAGCGCTTCATCGACACCAAGATTACAAATATCCATGATATTAAGATCGTGCACCGTGACGGCCAGTACAACCGGCTTCAAACGCGCGCCGCCGCAGGCATGACATTTTCGCTCGCGCATAAACCGCTCAATATCACGACGCATAAACTCACTGTCTGTTTCTTTATGGCGCCGCTCAAGATTCGGGATTACGCCTTCGTACGTCGAATCATAGAAGCGACCGCCAGATAGTTCAACACGGTATTTCTGATTACCAGTTCCATATAATACTTTTTCAAGATCCTCCGGACTTAACTCACCGACAGGAACCTGAATACTGAAGCCATGTGCCTTGGCAACAACGGCAAGCTTTTTCATATACCATGCGTCGGAATTGACGCGGTTATACGGACGAATCGCACCTTCGGAAATAGTTAATTTAGGATTAAACACGAGATCTGGATCAACCTCAAGTCGTGATCCAAGACCGGTACATACCGGACAAGCACCTTGTGGCGCGTTAAAACTAAACAGCCGTGGTTCAAGCTCCGGAATATCTTCACCCGGATGATCGACACAGGCATAGCGCTGGCTGAATGTCCTTATTTCGTCCGAGTCAACATCAAGAAGTTCAACAACCCCACCACCAATCTCCAATGCTTGCTCAACACTCTGAGTAATCCTTGAGCCAAGACTTGCATTCATCGCCACACGGTCGACGACAATTTCGATATTGTGTTTGTATTTTTTATCGAGCTGCGGAAATTCATCAAGCGCATACACTACCCCATCCACACGGGCACGAGCAAAACCTGATCGCATATACTGCTCCGGAATATGAGCGAATTCGCCCTTCTTGTCTTTTACAAGTGGTGCGAGAATCAATAGCTTTGTGCCCTCGTTAATCTTCATCACCTCGTCGATGATTGCTTGCGAAGTGCGACGTTGCACTGGTTTGCCACAGACCGGACAGTGCGGCACACCGATACGCGCAAACAAAAGACGCAGATAGTCATAGATTTCCGTCACTGTCGCAACGGTAGAACGTGGATTACGGCTGGTTGATTTTTGATCGATAGAAATTGCTGGACTGAGACCCTCAATCTGGTCAACGTCCGGTTTCTCCATCAGACCCAAGAACTGACGGGCATAGCTCGAAAGACTCTCAACATAACGACGCTGCCCCTCGGCATAGATTGTATCAAAAGCCAGTGACGACTTGCCGGAACCGGATAGACCCGTAATAACGACCAGCTTGTCACGTGGGATTTCAACACTGATATTTTTCAGGTTGTGCTCGCGGGCACCAACCACCTTTAATACATCTGACATGACATACTATTATACCACTTTTATTCAGACGAGTGCTACTATGCTATCGTTACGAGTCTATATCCTTACATTGCTTATGATTGCATGTTTTTGACTAAATTGCTAAAATCCGATGTAAATCATAGCGAGGACGTAAGACATGAAGAAGACAATCACACTGGGCGCACATTTTGGTTCCCTATTAATATTTCTCCTAGTAATCAACGCACCGATGTCATTATTGCGCTTTATCATGATTGGTGAACTTCCTGGAGGGAAGATTAGCTTCTCGGCTAACACTATGCTTTATTTAATCGCCGGTACCGCCATTGGCTTTGCCCTCTATCTTGCTCTAAAGTTCATTACACCACTCCGATCGCAGAGCCGAGGGCATGCTCTACCAAAACGACGCTACTCTGCAGTTCAATAGCTATCTTCAAATGGCACGATGCTTTCAGCCCAAAGCTGAAGCTCTTGCAAGAGAAACTGCCTTGAATCATCACTAGCGGTCTTTGCAAGTCGCTGCAGTGACGTAGTAAATCCTGGCAGTTGGCCCTTCACATGCTCGCCCCGCCACTTTTCCCATTGAACTGCTTCACTCTCTGAAAGCGTAGCCGGATAGTTTCGGGCTTTGTAGTGTAGTAGCAGCTCGGGCAATCTCTCGTCGCTAAATTCAGGTGAAAAATCTGCAAGTGTATTGGTATCGGCCGCAGCTACTGCTTCCATGCGTATCTTATCGCGGTCGCCGACAAATCCATCATATAGCTGGGCCTCTGGATCTGGAAGCTTCTTAAACTCTGGTTTTGACTCGTAAATCTCGCGTAGATTCTCGGCAAACTCCGGACGTGAGAGCAATACATACATATGCTTTTCAATTACGTCCTGTGTGAGAGAGATCCGCTTCCATCCATCGCCTTGCTCAAGCACCCCAAGTGGCGCGACCGCTGGACAACGATTGTATTGCAGTTGCTTTACTGGCACTTTTACGAAATCCTCGGCTTTGCGTTCCTCATACGTTGCATAGATCTTTACAGCGAGCTGCTTCTTATCAAGCTTTACCAGCTCGGTTGGATCATAGCGTAGATCGTATACTAGTACGTTGCCGTTCGGAGCGCTCGTGAGGGGGAATGCGACAGTGGTTTTTTCAAATTCTGCATCGTAGCGTCCGCTTGTATATACGAAAGGTTTTTTATCGTCAAGATTCACCAGCTCTTTCACTTGGTTCTTGCCCCGTAATTGCAATAGATAATTAAATAGCTGCGGTTGCTTCTCTCTGATAAGTTTTGTAACACCAATCAATGCTTCGACATCGCTCAGAGCATCATGCGCCTTCACATGGTCCAGACCGTTCTCAGCGCTGAGTAGCTCGAGACGATTCGTCGCCTTGCCGTCCACTACGGGCCAGTTGATACCTTCCGGCCTGAGCGCACGTGTCATACGGACAACGTCGAGCATATCCCAACGCGAACGACCGTCTTTCCAGGCCCACTCGTACGGATCGCGGAATGTCCGCCACAGCAGTGCGCGGATAAACTCATCATCAAATCGTACGCTGTTAAAGCCGAGTGTGGTCGTATCCGGCGTAAAAATCTCCTCAACCAGTAGCTTTGCAAACTCTGCTTCGGTCAATCCTTCGGCCTGTGTCGCTTGCGGCGTAATACCCGTCACCATCACCGCATC
>DASWXM010000007.1:0-12011 GCA_036405515.1 Saccharimonadales bacterium (SeqCode)
TTCTTGCGGAATTCTGGCACAATTTGCATTTTATTTTTTTCAATCGCTTCACGAATCTGCTCCGTAAAATCACTACACCTAAGGAAATAGTTCTCTTCAGACACATGCTCATACTGTGTCTGGTGATCAGGACAGACACCATTTGTTTCGGCGACTTCCTTTTCGGTAAAGAAGGCCTCGTGACCCATGCAGTACCAGCCCTCGTACTTGTCTTTGTAAATATGTGGCTGTAATTGCTGCCAAACATACTGCACCGCACCCTTATGATGCCCGTCGGTCGTACGGATAAAATCGGTAAATCCGGCGCCGACCTTGCGCATCAGTACCTCGAAATTACCGTACATCTTATCGGTATATTGCTGCGGAGTGAGTCCTGTCTCTGTCGCTTTGGCAGCTATCTTATTACCATGTTCATCAGTTCCTACCTGAAAGCGTACCGCATGACCATTCTGCATCTGATATCGAGCCCAGATATCAGCCAAAAGATAATCGAGCGCATTGCCGATATGCGGGGTGCCGTTGACGTACGGAATAGCAGTGGTGACGTATAGATTTTTTCCCATTAACTCAATTGTATCATCTCTCAGAGAGGAATACCTCACAATGCTATACTGATATATACAATGAAGAGGTATCTCATAATTGCTGCATGTGTCATCGTTGGAGTTGCGCTCGCAGCCCTAGTGTACTTCGCAGTTTCAGCTCCACGCCTTAACTTCACCTACTACACGCCGACCTACCTTCCGCCAGGTGCGTCAATTGCTAAGCGTACGCTATTTATTCAAAACTACCAATCAGGTGGTGATCCATTCGGAAAAACAGTTACCGATAAGAGTGTGACCTTGAGTTTTCGTGATGTCGATAACGTCTACAGCATCCACGAACGATCGGCAACACAATATCAAGATATCATCAGTGAACGTATTCAGACTTCTGATACCCACTTCGATGCGAGCAGCATTAAACCAACGTGTCGCCAAATGACAACGTCAAAGAAGATATCTTATCGACTTTGTCATTGGATCGACTACGACCGATATAGTGTCTACGAGATGAACTTTGTGCGTGATGATACCTGGATATCAGTCCAGATGAACACAACAAAAGACCAGCCATTCAAGCTCTCAGACCTTAATAGCTTTATTGACTCGTTTCAACCAGGCAACACTCGCGAACTTACCGTCAAAACTATCCAAGGTGGTGGCTAGACAAGTACGGCAAACACTGCATGACGTCCGTTCGTCAGCCGATTACCTTTGAGAAACTCACTGTGAGAGAATAGCTGCTTATCTTTTGTTGTATCACGTATATCTGTTTTTATATTACTCTCGTTAATACCAGCCGAGATCATCTGTTCGACTGCAGCTTCATGCAGACCCTTCCCATCCAGACTATGAATAGGGTATACATCCTTACCCGCAGCTGGCGTCAAATAGATTCGAATGCCTTCCGGAGGGATACCTGTCTGTTTCATAAAGTATCCGACCGAATACCTACCACCTTCTTGCTCGAGATTATGTCGGCCGAGATGCGACACCATTAGTGCTGTATGATTTTTATCCCAGATAACCGCACCGACACAATCACCAAGAGGTAGAAAGAGTGTCACGCCTTTTTTTTGCGTCAGCAAAGCATCAGCAATAATTTTACTTTCCCTCATCACACCTTCTCCCGCCTGAGCTATACCAACAGTATGGTATCGTCGATAATCTTCATTTTCATAGGCAAGCCGCACAATACAAGCAAGCGCAGGGTCAGCACCCATCGATGCAATAAATGCTCGTCGGTTTTCTTCGAAAGTCGCATCACCGTACTTCATCGAACCGTCCTTGACTGATGAGACTGCGTAAATTAATTGAGACATTGTTGTAGCTTTTTCCACTGTTCAAGTGACAGATCTTCGGCACGATCATCAGGTGAGATGCCGGCCTCCTGAAGTATTGCTTCTATGTCAGTCTTTGACATCGCCAATCCCCCTGCTAAGCTACTACGGAGTTTTTTGCGCTTCGCACTGAAACCAGCTTTTACTAGCCGATAGAATTGCTTTTCATCATCCAGCAATACCTGAGGGTTACGTCGGGTCGTCAGTACGATCACTTGCGAGTCGACTTTCGGTGGCGGAGTAAAGAACTCGCGCGGCACTTCGATACTAAGCTCGGCCTCAGCATACACCTGAGCAGAGATAGCCAAGATGCTCATATCACCAGGGCCGGCCGCAATTCTTTCAGCCACCTCTTTTTGTACCAGCAATACTGCAACCCGCGGCTTGTTTTTAGTAGTCATTAGTTTTTGCACGATTTTACTCGTAATGTAGTACGGCACATTGGCAACAACTACATACCCTTCAGGAAGAGAATCGAGATCAAACGACAGAATATCTTCGTTTTTCACAGTGAGGTTCTTGCCTGGAAATTGCCCAGGTAGCTTTCGTGCCAAATCGCGGTCAAACTCGACAGCAATTACCTCTTTTGCTCGCGAGAGTAACTCGCTTGTCAATGTGCCAAGTCCAGGGCCAATCTCAAGTACCGTATCACTTTTTTTAATATCTGCAGCATCAGCAATTTCAGAAAGAATAAATCGATCAGTAAGCCAATGCTGGCCAAGAGATTTATTAGGCATTAGCGATAGGTATCTGGCAGACTAGCACCACAAACCGGCCATGGGCTCCAGCCTCTTCGTTCATAGAGTTTTCGCGCCGCGGCATCTTGTTCGGCTGGCGTTGCTTTGCCGTACGGAGCATCCGTAACACCGTACCAAGTACCCTGATCGAACTGATACGCTCCGTAGTACGGACCAGCTGGATTCCAGCTGTCATATCCACCTTCACAGGCACGAAGCTTTGCCAATGCTGCTGCAAAATCGCCATCAAAGTTTGGTTTTGTGCCAACAACCTCTACTTGTTTCTTTGCTCGCTCCAAAACCACCGACTGAATTTTCTTGCGCTTCAGTTCCTTGCCATTCTTCATGACAACTTCGTACGTAACCTTCTTTTTACCCTTTATCCCTGGGGTCGTAATTTTACGATAGCCGACTTTTTTATCTGCGTCTTCGATGCGCTGCACTGCAAAATCAATCGCTTCATCGCGCGTAATCGTCTGTTTGCCGTTGCGCCATATTTCTATCTTCATGTTGCTTTCAATTGGTGTCGTTGGCTTGACCGTAAGAATATCGTTCTTTGCAAGTTGAATCTTTTTCTCGATCAGAAAGGCTTCAATCGTAGCTGCCTGTGTATATACGGTATCGGACTTGCCATACAGAACAAGCTTCACTGGTGTCGCGCGATCAATCGTCAGTTGAAGATTCATATCATCTGCAAGTGGGTCGTCAGGAAGCCGCATCTTTGTAATATCCTCATCATGCAGCACAAAGCCAGCATGCTGTGCAATTTGTTGCGGTGTCTGGTGTGCTGACATGACACGGATTTTATTATTACCATCAATAACCGTAATCGGACGCGCCCGATACACATTCACTTGATAGCTATCTCCTTCAAGCGTTTCATCAAGCCCTGGCTCAACCATGTCATTAGGATCAATAATAATATTAGCTTCCTTAAATACATTTCGAAGAGTTGTCTCTCGAGTAATCACGCTCTTTTCAACTCCTCGGTCATGAATAGTCACCAGTCGTTGTCCGTGCTTGAGATCAGATGCCGCATATACGCCACTAGCCACGCCAAGCGTGGTAACGAAAAACGCTAGTATAAATACACCTGTAATACCGATATATGAAAAATGAAATTTCTTAGTCATAAAAAGACGACTCACCTGCCCACAAGGGAAGCGCTTCCATGTATTATAGCACTGTCAACTTACTTTGACGAGATTTGCATACTCAACATTGAGCTTCTTTGTCTGTCCGCTATCGAATCGTACGGTCACCGCCAGGCCGTCTACATCGATGATCTCGCCACGGCCAAACTGCCGTGACTCCACCTGGTCGTTGATATCAAAGTCGGGAACCATCATATATTCTTCAATAGCGTCCTGTCTGCGGATATCAGCGGATATACGTCCTGCAGATGCACCGATATCTTCAAGGAATCTGCTCGGTGGATTGTACCCGCGTTGACCAAACTGCAGACGGCTAGCAGCATAACTTAAATGGAGCTCTTCTCTTGCCCGGGTCATGCCGACATAGCAAAGCCGTCGTTCTTCTTCGAGCTCGCTTGGGCCAGCCTCGTAAATACGACTATGCGGGAAAATACCTTCTTCCATACCCACCATAAAGACGACAGGAAACTCTAGCCCTTTCGCGGCATGAAGCGTCATCAAGGTCACACTATCTTCATTCGAGCTCTCATCGGCACTGCTCATCAGTGCCGCCTCATCAAGAAAATCAGCGAGGCTTGCATACTGTGCAGCGTCAGATACCAGTGAGCTGATATTTTCCTCACGATCCTCAGCCTGGGGAGTCCCATCACGTAAATACTCGCGATAGCCTATTCCGATGAGCACTTGCTCAATAATATTCGCGGGCGATTCGTTATTTTCTACCATTATTTGCAGCCTTCGAAGCTGCTCGCCAAGTTTACCTAAAGAACTTTTTGCTTTGCCCGTCACCGGCGAAGCATCAATCATGATCAGACTGCTGATAATATCATTGCCAGTCAACGGCTGCCACTCGAGAAACCTTTCAAGGCTTGTTGCGCCCACACCACGAGTTGGCACGTTTGCAATACGACTAAAACTTGCCCGGTCGTTCGATTGATAGATGAGGCGAAGATACGCGAGCACATCTTTAATCTCCTTGCGGTCATAAAATCTTACTCCGCCAACGATCTTGTATGGCACGCGGGCCGCTAGTAATGCGCGCTCCATCGTGTAGCTTTGAGCATTTGTACGATAAAGTACCGCAAAATCATCTGGACGACGAGCGCCGATTGACACTTGGGTAGAAATACGGCTCGCCACAATCTGCGCTTCCTCTGTCTCATCGTACGTCTCATGGATCTCAACTGGCTGCCCCATCCCTGCGGCAGTCCATAGCTTTTTGTCGGTGCGCGTCGTATTTTTACTGATTACATTTTGCGCAGCCTCAAGAATCGCACCCGTTGAGCGATAGTTCTGCTCCAGCTTCACGACTGTCGCACCCGGGAAATCACGCTCAAAATTAAGAATATTTGTAAAATCAGCCCCCCGCCAGCTATAAATCGACTGCCAGTCATCACCCACCACGCAAATATTACGCTTTTCATTGACGAGACTTTTTACAATAGCGTACTGGGTGGCGTTGGTATCTTGATACTCGTCAATCAGAATGTATTTGAATTTCTCTCGCCATTTCTTACGTTTTTCAGGAGCTTCGTTGAACAAGCGTACGGTTTCAAGCAACAAGTCATCGAAGTCAAGTGCGCCCGCTGTTTTTTTGTTCGATTCGTAATCTTTGTATAGTTCGGCAACCGTCTTCTCAAATGGGTAATTAGCCGTCTGCGCAAAATCATTTGGCGCAAGCAGCTGATTCTTTGCCGACGATATTGCAGCGGCTACCGTCTTCGGCTTTACCTGACGATCACTGATGCCTCGTTGTTTCATCACTTGCTTGATAACACTCTGCCGATCATCTTCATCGTAAATAACAAAGTTTTTCGGAATACCAATAGCTTCTCCATCGATCTTCAATAAACGCACACAAATACCGTGAAATGTCCCCATCCAAGGCATAAAATTGCGAGTATTTGGCTGGCCAAGCAGCGCTGAGAGTCGTTCCCGCATCTCTCTGGCTGCTTTATTTGTAAAAGTAACAGCGAGTACTTCTTCAGGCCAAATCTTCTCCTCAGCAATCAAGTAGGCAATTCGATGTGTCAGTGTTTTTGTCTTTCCGCTACCCGCACCAGCCAGAATAAGCAAAGGGCCGCTTGTCACTACAGCGGTTTTCTGCGCATCATTAAGTCCCTCAAGAAATTGCATCTCTACTAGTATAGACTACACTGGTAGCCGAATGATACCCATAAAATAGAGTGCAGCTGCTATACCGACGCAGATCAGAATGATCAACAAAATCCATAGAACCGCTCCCCAGCCAGATTTTTTCTTTGCCGGATGTGCGAGCGGCTGCACATTTGTATCATAAATTGGCGCATGCGACTGATCGCCACTATTCTCTTTTTCCTTATACTGCTGAGTAATGGAGCTATTACCAGCAACGCCCGCACCTACAGGGTCAGTTTCTGATTGATTAATAGTGGCGACATGGCTCGTAGCATCAGATTCAATCGACACCACATCTCCAGATAACTCTACCGGAAGAGCCGCCGGGACTTCAGGGGACTCAGGCTGTGATGACGCAAGCGCTTGATCAACACTTTCTGCCATACTTACATCCTCAGTCTCTGATACTATTGAAGCTGAGCCGCCGAGCGGCCGCTTTTCTACTTTAGCGTCACTCAAGAAAGGTGATACGGGCACATCGAGCTGATCAGACGTCATTTTAGCAGTTTCATCGGGTGTCAATGTCGCGTCACTGGCCGCATCGGATACATAATCGGCTGCAACTTCATCCACTGGAGACGCCTCATTAACTTTCAGTGATTCATCAGTTGTCTCAAATACTGGTGTCTCGGCTACCGGCTCAGTTGCTGGCATAGATGTAGCAACATTACCTACCATCGGAGCAATCTCCTTGCCTATGCGCGCAGGCATACTGAGCGGTGGACGCATATCAGACGAGGGATGCATAACATCCATAAAACGACCACTGCGTTTTGGAGCAAGATTTGTTGACGACTGTGCCGGAGGAGTTACCGCTGGTGGCGCAGTAGAGTTAGCTGCTACAACAGTCTCTTCTTTGATGACCGGAGGCGTATCTATAGGGGCGGAAGAGTGACTGACCGGCTCAACTGGCTCACTACTTGGCGCCACAGCCGGCTTCTCTTCCTCTGCTGACTTTAATCCACCCTGCATAAGAGAATTCACTGCCTTGTCTAGTTCATCAAAATCAAGATCCTTCATAGCCGATTCTATTTACTCCTATTATGTGCTGCTTTTATAACTTCAGTGAACTCGTGAGCATTCAGACTTGCTCCGCCGACCAGAAAACCGTCAAGATCTGAAAGAGTCATAAAGCCAGTCGCATTTGATGCACTAATGCTCCCACCATAAAGCACTCTTAATTCTGTAGCAGCCGTCTTACCAAATAGATGCGCAACCTGACGACGAATCACCTTGATGGCTTTCGCAACATCACCTGGGGTTGCAACGGCATGTGCGCCAAAATCTTTCCCACCACTAATCGCCCACACCGGTTCGTACGCAATCACAATATGTTCGACTTCGTCAGCGGTAAGATTTGCGAGACCGCCAGTAATCTGATCATGCAAGACAGCTTCTGTCTCGCCAGCCGCTCGCTCTGCAGCAGTTTCACCAATACAGAGTACAGGGGTGATCTGGTTGCGTACTGCAGCCTGTACCTTTGAGCGAATATCTTTATCTTTCTCACCAAACACGTGTCGTCGTTCCGAGTGACCAACAATCGCATACTGTACAAGACCGTGCAGCTGGTGCGCGGACACCTCTCCCGTAAAGGTCCCCTCGTCTCGCCAGTAAAAGTTCTGCGCAGCCAATTTCATCCTACGATGATTAATCTGCATACTTAAAGATGGCAACGCAAGAAATCCAGGAGCAATCACCACTTCGACATTACGATGGCTCGTCAGTTGTGCGTCAAGTTTATGAACATAGATACTCGCCTCATGAATTGTGAGGTTCATCTTCCAGTTACCGATGATTAATGTTCGTTTGCCCACTCGATTATCTAGCTTATGGTTAATTTATTTTTTAGTGTAGCAGATTATGATAGGGCTGTACACAACCAAAACCTACCGTTTATCCATCAGGGCTTCGACGCCTGGCAGTATCTTTCCGCTCATTAATTCGAGACTTGCGCCGCCGCCCGTCGAGACATGCGAGAAGCTTTTACCGCTCTTGCTATCCCAGTGCAGTACAAAGTCCGCAGTGTCGCCGCCGCCGATGATCGAAGTAATTTCGGGGTGAGTTGCAAGAGTCAAAGCAAGGCGTGCTGAACCATGCGCAAACTCAGGATACTCAGCAAAGCCAAGCGTACCGTTCCAAATTACCGTCTTGGCTTTTTCAACTTGTTTTGTGAAGTTTTCAATCGTTACGTCACCAACATCAAGTGCGATATCATCCTTGCTAATAGCATTGACTTTGACGTTCTTTCGCATCGCAGCATCAGTTATTTCTTTTGCAACCGCAACATCAGTTGGCAATACAATAAAGTCATTTACTCGCTCTACGCCTACTTTTCTTGCAGCAAGCACATAAATCTTCTGAGCCTCCCTAATCTCATCGGGCTCATATTTGCTCTTACCTATCGCAACTCCTTTGGCAGCCAGGAAAGTATTTGCCATCGCACCGCCGATCAAGATCTGTGAAGCAATTGGAATAATGGCTTCGATAAGTGGCAGTTTATCACTCACTTTCGCTCCGCCAAGCACCGCCACTAAAGGCTGCTCAGGGTGTTTCATCGCTGTGGTAATGATACGATACTCCCGCTCAAGCAAAAGACCAGCGACACTCGGCAGCCACTCCGTGATCGCTGCAGTTGACGCATGAGCCCGGTGCACGACACCAAAACCGTCCTGCACAAAATACTGTGCACCACTATCCTTTGCAAGCTTTTTTGCGAAATCACTGTCGTTCTCTTCTTCCTCAGGATAAAATCTGACATTTTCAAGCAGTATAACGCTCTTTTTTGGAGCCCTCTTTACTGCCATGCGCGCCTTATCGCCAATACAATCACTAACAAATTTCACTGGCGCATCGAGTAACTCAGATAATCGATGCCCGATCACCTTGAGGCTCGCACTTGGATCCTTCTTGCCATCAGGTCGCCCTAAGTGGCTCATCACTACTACTTTGCAGCCGTGATCTAAAAGGTATTCGAGCGTTGGTACACTTGATCGAATTCGAAAATCATCCGCGATCGAACCATCTTCTTCAAGTGGCACGTTATAGTCAGCACGTATCAGCACCGTCTTGCCATCAAGCGGCACGTCACGAACCGTTAATTTAGGAAATCCACCCTTCTTAGTCATTGATTTTATCATACCATACTACTTATGGTTCATAGCCATTTTCTATCATCCAACGATAGTTCCAGCGCCCCGGGGCTTCAGTTTTGTAGGTCCAGTAGCATGTAGCGATAGTCCGGGTATAAGTATCCTTTTGTCGTGAGATGAATTGCTGCGTCCGATTTTTACCGACTTTGTATGGCAACATAGCGCTCCATTCACCCACTATGACCGGCTGCATTTTTGAAAGCCACCACACCAAACGAGAAGAACGATCTACTGACTTAAGCTGTTCGGTGAACGTCCGCTGCTTTGCATCACCAAAGCAATAATACAAGTGACTGTCGAGTGCTACAGGAAAGTCCCGTCGTTTCATGAGCCAAAATGTATTTGTCGTCAACCATGGGTGAAAAGCATCTGAAAAAACAATTTGCATACCTGGGCGTGCATGACGTACGAGCGCTCGATACGCTCTGCGATGAAACCGGGCAAGCCGAAGACCAAAGCGATCAATATCTGGTTCGTTAAGTAACTCGATACCCCATATATTTGTGTCCTGCTCGTAGCGGTCTGCAATCTTGCACAAGACATCAATAGTCTGCCGTTGAGCCGCTTTATTCTTCAGCCATCTCGTGTCATGCTGCTGATTTCCACTGCCACTATGTTCGGCCGCATTTTGCGCGCCAGGTGCACCATGCAGGCAAATAAGCACCTGAAGATCGTACTTCTTAGTGGTTTCAATAAGCCAATCAAGACGATCAATTGTTCCAATATATGGCTTTGGATCACCAAATATCCAATGACCGACAGGCACTCTGAGTAGCTCAATGCCCTGCTCGGCCAGCCACGCAATGTCATCCTCCTGAATAAATTCCCGGTGATGTCGACGAAGCCGCTCAACTCCTCCTGGCATTTTACTTAGTTGATATTCGTTACGAGCATCAATATTTTCAAAAAGCGATGGCGTGATCCAGCACTCAGCAACCAGCCAACCGCCGAGGTTCACGCCACGCAATGTCATCCGACTACTCCACGATGCGGAAACGAATCGTGTCCGTGCCACCAACAAGTCCTGGTTGACGTCCACTGACGAGCACTACAGAGACCGGTTGCGTACTGCCAAAGTATCCTTGATCCTTCAGTTCCCGAGTGAGAGATACACCTGCCTTTTCGCCATCTGGGCGCACAAAACTTTTGTTTGCATAGCCGAGGGCCAGTTGCTGTGCAGCACGACGACTACTCGTCACACTGATAATCGGAAGATTTGGTCGATGGCTAGCTATTCGTGCTGCGGTCGCACCCGATTTTGTCTCAGCCACGATTGCTTGAGCCGCCAAATTGCCAGCAAGCTCGACTGCCGCACCTGCGATGGCATGCTGTTTCATGTCTTCATCGTCAATCGTTACGCGGGTATCTTCTGCAGTAACGTCACTATGCTCCTGAGTATAGAGAATGGTACGCTTCATTGCCGCGACCGTCTCGATCGGATATTCACCCATCGCCGTCTCGTCACTCAACATCACCGTATCTGCACCCTGAATAACAGCATTTGCCACATCACTTACTTCGGCACGGGTCGGCTCCGGAGAGCTCACCATACTCGCCATCATCTGTGTCGCAACGATACTGATCTTGCTGTGCTTGCGGCACAAGGCAATGATACGACGTTGCACAATCGGCACGATTTCTGCACCAGCCTCAACTGCTAGGTCACCACGTGCGACCATTACACCGTCGCTCACCTTCACAATCTCTTCAAGCACCTCTGGCTCTATTGCTGCCTTTGTTTCAATCTTTGCGACAATATGCGCTTCTGATCCTTTTTCAACGAGCAACTGCCTCAGGTGTTCGATATCATCCGGACTCTGCACAAAACTAAGCGCAACATAGTCGATATCCTGACCTGCACCATAGTCGATATCGCGAAGATCCTTTTCTGTCAAAATATCACCCGCAAAGTCGGTATCAGGAAGGTTAATCCCTTTCTTGCTCATCAATGTTCCGGCATTTGCCACCTTCACACGAATCGCGGTTTCACTTTCGATCGCAAGTACTTCAGTACGCACCTTACCGTCAAAGATATATAGTGCCTCACCCGGACGTACTTTCTCTGCCAAGTTGTACTGCACTGGTAGTGTCATTCCGCCGTCATGCTCGGCCGCAGCATCCAGCACTAGCTCATCGCCAGCCTGTACCGCTACATCATCTGTCAGCATACCTAGACGGATCTTTGGCCCCTGAAGATCTTGTAAAATTGCTACAGGTTTACCAAGCCGTTCACTTGCTTCGCGAATCCATGTAATTTGCTGGTCGCGCTCCGCATAGTCGCCATGACTGAAATTGAGGCGAAAGCCGTTTACGCCAGTCGTTATTAATGTTTCGATAGCCTCCGGGCTGTTTGTTGATGGGCCGAGAGTTGCTAGGATTTTAGATCGTTTAAATATAGTAGTCATTTTGTCTATTATAAGGGAATATACCCCTGTAAAGCAAAACTTCCTTAGCCGAATTGAGCAAACATAGCACGGACAACGAACGGCGTAAGAAAGAAAATCCCACCACAGCCAACTACACCCCACAGCAGCCATGCACTATAGGATTCTTCGTGTTCCTGCAGTTTGTAAAAGACGCCGAGCGCCACAATGAACTGCAAAATAACTGTAGCGACAGGAACAAGCCCAAATAATTGCCATAATGACGCATCATTGGCGCTTAACATGATACTGGCGACAAGGGTAGACAGCGTGAAATTACCGAGTACTACAATGGCGCTTGCCGAGACGATACCAAGCTTACCGTGAGCAAATACGCGCATAATAAAGATGTAAAGAAGCACCCCGGCGATAAGTATGTAGTTGAGCATTGATTTGATTATAGCAGGAGGGCTAAGTGGTGACCTCACGGAGAATACTAAGGTATAGCTAATCAACACGCCCGCTTTGCTGGGGTGTTTGACTAGCTAGCGAACTCTGAGTTCGATTCA
>DASWXM010000008.1:0-35679 GCA_036405515.1 Saccharimonadales bacterium (SeqCode)
TCCTCAGATATACCCAGACCGCTATGTACGTTCCGATACCGACAAGAACTAGCAGAAGCGTCGCAATCATAGCAAACACTCCAAAGCTAGGTAGTCCAATAACTGTCGAATTGGTAGGATACACAATAAGCGCAATAACAATCGCCAATGCAACGATACCCCCAGCAGATATAGGAAGCAAAAGCCCGATTGGATGACGTTTAATGTCAAGTATCACAACTTCACCTTCGCTCAGATTTAGATGCGGGTATCGGCGCTTTGATTCTTCATGCTTCTCGCGAAGCTCGTCACTGATCGGCCGCTCATCAGGCTCGACAGGGCGAGTTGCATGCACAACAGCTGGCTCATTTCCATACTGAGTACGCATGCGCGGGTCAAATGACTGACCAGTTTCCACGGCAGGGGTGGCAGTCACATGAGAGTCGGTCACTACTTGCTTTTGTGGCTGTTGCGGCACAGCTATTGGCGGCTGAGAAGGCACCGACTGTGGCGGATCAGTATATACAGGCTGACCATTGGCATCATAGTATGCCGGTTGTTGGTTTTGCTGAGGATTCATATGTTTATTATACCAATTATTGATTCTTTTCAACGTGACGCTGAGCTTTTGGTGTCACTACGCGCCCGCGCGGCGTCCGCTCAATAAAGCCAATTTGTAGTAGATACGGCTCATAGTAATCTTCAATTGTACTCATTTCATCGCCTGTGAGCGCAGCAATCGTGTTGAGACCAATCGCCCTATCTCCATAATTCTCCAAGATCTGCCGCAACATATTGCGATCTGCCGGATCAAGACCAAGCTCGTCTATTTCCATCAGCTCGAGTGCGCTGGTTGTCATGACCGTGTCAATAATTCCGTCACCATTTACATCTGCATAATCACGTACGCGCTTTAAAAGACGGTTTGCAATACGCGGCGTCAAGCGGGCGCGGCTACTTAGCATCTTCGCCGATTCGGGATGGATCTCACTCTCGAGAATCTTCGCCGCCCGCATAATGATCTGCCCGATTTCATCATGGGTATAAAATTCAAGCCGGTAAATATGCCCGAAGCGATCCCGCAGTGGTGCCGCAAGGCTTCCCGTACGAGTCGTCGCACCAATCACGGTGAATTTTGGCAAATCAAGCCGCACACTACGCGCAGCCGGCCCCTTACCAATCACGATATCGAGCTTGTAGTCTTCCATTGCACTATAGAGCACTTCCTCCACAGCACGGCTCAGGCGATGAATCTCGTCGATAAAGAGAATATCCCCATCTTGCAGATTAGTAAGGATGCTCGCTAAGTCACCGGCTCGCTCGATTGCCGGCCCAGCGGTCACACGAAGCCCTACGCCCATTTCATTTGCGATCACACTCGCCATGGTGGTTTTACCCAATCCCGGAGGACCATAGAGCAGTACGTGATCGATCGGTTCGCCACGTTTTTTAGCTGCGGCAATCGCTAGTTTGAGGTTCTTCTTTAGTCGTTCCTGACCAATATATTCATCAAAGTTCTGCGGACGCAATGTTACTTCAATAACCTGCTCGTCACTATCTTCATCATGAATACCGGTATCTACGATTCGTTCAATTGCCATTACAAATCCTCTTCGTTCAACAAAGATACAATATCGAAAGCCACTTCTTCGTACGGATGAGCTTCTTTCATTGCAGCAATGACTTTGCGGGCATCAGCCCTGTCGCAAACCACTTCTATCCGCTCTTCGTCAACAGTCTCAAGTATTCCCCGCTCCCCGATATGCGGATTTGCTTTATCAGAAGGCATAAAGCGGCCCTTTCCAACAACCGAAAAACTACAAAAGCTATACTCTCCGATATTGCCCGCACCCGCTTTTCCAAGTGCATCGCGCACGGTATCGGCTGAAGCAATTGGCACAAATGTACTTATTTTTACCTTCTGTGTCATTGCTTCAACGCCTCCGTTACACGATCAGCTGTCGACAGATCAGTCGACACACCTTCGAGTGCCGTAGTTGCATCATTAAGGTTGTAGCCAAGTGCCATCAGGGCCTCGAGCGCCTCATCATTAGCCGCTACTACCTGTGAATCGCCAAGCATGTCATTGTTGGTGCGAAGCGCAAGGCCAACCTTATCATGCAAGTCAACAGCCACGCGCTCGGCTGATTTTTTACCGACACCGCTCGCTTTAGAAATATAGGCTGTGTCGCTATTTGCAATTGCATTGCGTACGGTTTCACTATCACTAAGACTCAAGATAGAGAGTGCTGCTTTCGGACCAATTCCCTGCACAGTAATTAATAGCTCAAACAATTTTTTCGCAGCCAAACTGCTAAACCCAAATAAATCTTGCGACTGCTCACGAATATGATGGTAGGTATAAAACTTCACTTCGTCATGCAGCGTCGCATGCTCATAGTCACCGAGCGGGACTTGTATTTCGTACCCTATACCGTGAACGTCGACAATTACGGAATTAGCAAATTTTTCGGCGATTTTCCCCTGTACGTGTGCGATCATGTTCTTATTATTGCATATATTAGCTAGTTACGCCGATTCGGCACCACACGGTTCACCGGATTTGTTCCGCCACCACTCGAAGGTGATTGAGTAGCAGCACAACCGTCATCATCCACCGTAGCACCCGCCGGTGTGTTCGGACATAGGTCATCAGCATCGTTTACGCCGTCGCCATCAGTATCGGTCGGCTCTACACAGTTAGGATCATTTGCTGCTAGATCCTCTAGGCCTTCTACCGTACACATCTCCTCCTGGCAATTCGGATCATCAGCGGTCAGATTTTCTTTTCCTGCCACAGTACACTTTGTTTTTTCTTCTTTCTTTGGCTCATCCTTTGGCTTTTCTTCTTTCTTTGGCTTTGCACACTCCTTAGGTACATTTGAAGATAAGAACACATCGGTTAAAGTGCCTACTTCGGTGCACACCGTGGCCTTCGTAATACCTGCTGGTTGCGTAAATCGTGGACTTGCACTGCCAATTGCCGATGACATCATCTGTCGCCATATCGGTCCAGCCATATCGGAACCACCACTAAGCATTGGGGTATTGTTGTTGTTCCCCACCCACACACCTACGGCAATATCCGGTGTATAGCCGATTGTCCAAGCATCTCTCGAATCCTCGGTCGTACCGGTTTTTACCGCGACTGTTTTTGTACGATAGTCGGTACCAACAACATTGAGCGAGCTGCCGAATATTCTGCTACGCGTCTGGTTGTCGCTCAGAATATTTGATACCAGATACGCACCCTGCTGACTAATTGCCCGATGCGAATCCTTTGGCTGCGTGAAGATTCGTGACCCGTACTTGTCGTCGATTGACTCAATATGATTTGGTTTATATTGCTCTCCACCGTTTGCAAATGCAGCGTAGGCGTTTGTCATTTCCTCCACAGGCACCTCAGCAGTACCAAGTGCCAACGGCAAACCATAGTCCCGTTTTTCATCGATCGTCGTAATACCGAGCCTTTTTGCTGCATCGATTGCCCTGCTTATACCCTCTTTTTGCATCACCTTAACGGCCGGGATATTCAGTGACCAGTTGAGCGCCTGACGCACTGTCACGTTGCCATAAAACGACCTGCTTGCATTTTGCGGAGTATACCCTCCAAAATCAGTACGCTCATCCTTTATGACTGTTGTTGGGGTAATTTTTCCTGAAGCGAGCGCGTCGGCATAATAAATCGGCTTAAAGCTTGAGCCTGGCTGACGTTTTGAGGTTGCCATGTTCACATTACCCCATTTTTTATTATTGTAATCAGCGCTTCCCACAAGTGCACGCACACCACCTGTCTTCGGATCGATTGCCACCAGACTCGCGTTTGATCCACCGTTCGCCTGGATATGCACCATGCCAGCATCAACCGCTTTGTTGGCTGCTTTTTGCAACTTAAGATCAAGGGTTGTTTGCACCTGATAGCCCGATCGCTCTACGACTTCTTCACCATATTTCTTATACAGTTCACTCAATATCATTTCGGTAAAATGCGGTGCCGCATTATCTATTGCGGATTTCTGCTTTGCATATTTAAGCTTTACGGCCAACGCTTCGTCCTTCTGCGCTTCGGTAATATAGCCATCCTCAACCATACGACCTAGTACATATGTCTGGCGCTGCTTAGCAAGCTCCTCATTACCGCTGATTGGTGAGTAGGCACTTGGAGCCGGAAGTACACCGACAATCATCGCGCTTTCTGCCAGACTTAGCTGACTTGGCTTTTTATTAAAGTAAGCCTTTGCCGCATCCTCAATACCGAATGCATTTTCACCGTAATAGACGGAGTTTAGATACATCTCGAGTATTTCGTCTTTTGAGTAGCGTTGCTCGATCGCAACTGCGATTGTTAACTCCTGATATTTACGGAGAAAATTCTGGTTGCCCGTCAGTAGCGTATTTTTTGCCACTTGCAAAGTTAATGTCGATCCACCACCTTGAATAGATCCGGAGGTAACCATTCCGACCAGTGCACGTCCATAACCGGTCACCGAAAATCCGCCATGATTGTAAAAGTCTTTATCTTCAGCTGATAAAAGAGCTTTTTCTGTGTAATCTGAAATTTTGTCGAGTTTTAACAGATCTCGATGTTTGGCATTGAGCGTACTGAAGAACGCCTTTCCGTTTCTATCTGTCAGTACAACACCTGTATTATTCTTGTTGAGCAGCTTATCTATGTCGGTAATATAGTTGTAATAATAGAAGTAAGTCAAAATCGGTACAATAATCAAGAATAGAGCAATAGGACCGAGCGTATACAGTAGTTTCTTCCAGCGTGGCAGAGCTTTCCACCATTTCCAACGACGCTTCAAAAAGTATTTCGTGGCCTCTAAAGGTCCACGCTTCTTCGTATATTTACCTTTGCGATACATACCCCTGTATTATACCAAATTTCCCGCTTGTCCAGCTGTTTATAGCCGCTAGAAGCGTTCCATCATCGCATGTGTAATTGCCGCTGCTAGTGCATCCGCAGCATCATCCGGCCGTGGGATTTCCTTTAATTTTAGTTGTAGGCGCACCATTTCCTGCACCTGCTTTTTGTCTGCCTTGCCATAGCCAGTCAGCGTCTGCTTGATCTGCAGTGGTGTGTACTCCGCGATCGACATGCCAGCCTTGCGTGCCACGAGCATCGCCACCCCACGAGCATGAGATACACTCATCGCCGTTGTCACATTGCGGGCAAAAAAGAGCTTTTCGATTGATGCGACCGTCGGTTTTGTTTCGGCAATGATTTCATTGAGTCCATCGAAAATCTCTTCCAGCCGCTCGTCCAGCGGCGTATGTGCCGGTGTCTTGATCACCCCAGCCGTCACGAGCTTGGCATCACCATGCACAAAATCTATCACCCCAAAACCGAGGATGCCTGTACCTGGATCTATGCCTAAGATTCTCATCTCTTAATCATACCAGCTATTCTCCCGATCACCCCGCTGAGCTCACGGCGCCACTCCCACGCACCATAGCCGACCGCCATACTGCCGACACCAGCAAACGCCAGCCACCCAATCGTGTCATTTGCCTGCTGTTTCATCTTTTCAATAGGAAAATCGGCTTTTGGCATAGCACCTCCCATGACATTTCGACAGCGATTGGTCGCGGGATTTCGTTCCTGCCCGGTTTTGCAGGGAGTTAAGCTACTGGCGGTGGATGCCAGGAGACGGCAACGGTTCGTCTCAAGGCTCCGGTACTGGTTCGGCGCACATGGTTTCAAGGCGCTCGCGCTACTACTCGTCGCACTATTGCGGCAGCGGTTTGTCTCCGGACTGCGGTACTGATTGGCGGCACACGGCTTAAGCGCTGACGTGCTGCTTGTTGCGATGAGTTTGCAGCGGTTCGTCAGCGGATTACGATACTGATCTTCGCGACACGGTATCAACGTGTTCACACTTCCCTTACCTGGTACATCAACTGGAAGCGGTGTGTTTGCACCGCCGGGAGAAGGTATCGCCCAATCCCATCTGTCTTCAAATTGAGCCCATGACTTACCTTTCTTTGAAGTGGAGCTGGCATCCGGATAGGTTACAAGCGTGCCGTCAATCGGTGCCGCTCCATACCGGTCTTCCAGCCATATACTGCCGCCGCTATTCGTAATTCCAATCGGAAAATACACATACTGACCGGGCAGAATACTACCCGTCAGCTGCGTCGTGTTACTTGCCGTACTCGCTTGTGTGGGTAAGCCAACCCGTAGCCGTATACCGTCAAACACGACCGTATCTGAGGTAGAGTTATAAAACTTCACGTATTCCATACAGTCCGCCCCGTCCTCCGGGTCTGCGCACGACTTCGGGTTTGCTAAAATCTCTATCGGTGCCAAGGGAAATGCAGTCCGTGGCGTATAAAGTGGAGAATCGTAAAACACCGCCGTTTCCGCTATTTGCTCGTCAGCCGTGACGGTTCGAAAGACAAAACGTGTCGCGATCGAGGTTGGATCAGAAACCGTTTGCGCTAGTGGTTTCATCTTAATATCTTTGGCATACACGCCACTGCCGCCCCGTAGTAGCTGCAGCTGACCAGGGACAGACAAGGTAGCCGACGTACTGTCTAGATTTACTGGCGTATTGATAATTTGCGATGGGCTGGTGATATCGAGATCATACTCTTCGTTGCTCACCACATGATTTAAATCAATCGCTAAAAAAGCACCTGGCGCAATAAGCTTCACGGGTGCTGGCAATGGGTTTTTAGCTAGTGAGTAGGAGAAGACCGATGCACGTGTACCGTCGGAAATTGCCAGTACGTATTCTGCTGGGTTGATTGCCTTATCCGAGTCATTATACAGCTCGATGTAGTACGGCATCATTTGATAATTGTTCTTATCTATTTTCACTGCCGCGATACTATACGCTGAAATCTCGAGCGGCGAGACAGCCGGCTCCGCTGGTGGCGTTGTCGGATCTAAAGCGACAACGCTGGAACTGGATAGAGTTCCTATGAGCAAAAGTGCCGCTACATATCTCAGCAAACATCTCATGCTTAAAGTATACCGGATATTAGCTTAAAAGCTACAACGAAGCATTCGTATGCACGTTGACGACGTCGTCAAGATCATCGAGCGCGTCAAGCACCTTCATGACCTTCTCACTTGTCTCATCGTCGGAAATTTCAATCGGCATATTTGGCACATATTGAAGCTCTGCGTCCTTGACTTCGAGCCCGGCATCGACAATCGCTTGTCGTACTTTTGCAAGTTCTTTTTGGTCGGCATAAACAATGATCTCGCCGTTTTCCTCGTTGGCGTCTTCGGCACCAGCATCCAAGATGGTGAGGAGCGCGTCTTCGCCAGTTGCCGCTACCGTGATAACGCCCTTTCGGGTGAATTGGAACATCACACTTCCTGCATCTGCGATACGTCCGCCGTTCTTCGCAAGCGCATTCCTCACTTCCGGAAAGGTTCGGTTGCGGTTATCTGTCGCCGTCTCGATAATAATCCCGACACCGCCAGGACCCATGCCTTCGTACGTCACCTCTTCGAGTGCTGCTGCATTCTTGTCCGCCACACGGTCGATTGAGCGTTGAATATTATCTTTTGGCATATTCGCCTGCCGCGCTTTCTCGATCGCCAGTGCAAGCGCCGGATTCATAGCCGGGTCCACGCCACTACGTGCAGCAATCGCGATTTGATTACCGATTTTTGTAAATACAGCGCCACGCTTTGCGTCATTGACACCTTTATCGCGCTTAATTTTAGACCATTTATTATGTCCAGCCATGTAAGAAACTCCGTTAAGTTATCGGTTCTATTTCTTCTATTATAACAGATTGGCGGAGGAAATTATTCCACTACATTAGTGTCACGAAGATCAAACCGAGTACGGTGCCACATGAAGAGCATTAAGATTATCAACATAACATACATCACCAGCACATGCCAACCCTCAAGCTGCAGCTCAGTCACTGCCCACGGAATATCTGCGAAAAACTGTGTCGTCTGTGTCATGTAATGCAGCAAAAGATACGCCGGAAATCCAAAGATAGTCGCAGCAAAGGATATTGCCAGTGCACCCACTCCGGCCATAAATGTTAGCAACATCGCAAGTGGTACCAGAGGTAAAATAAGAAGATTAGCAAAGACAGCGACATTACTAATCTGCCCAAAACTATAGAGCAGAATTGGTGCCGTCAAAATTGTTGCAGAGACCGTCTCGCCCAAAATTTGCCTTAGGGTTCCCGGCTTCTTTTTTCCAAAATAAAATGCCTGCATGACTGGTGCGAAAATCATAACACCCGCAAATGCCGCAAAGCTCAATTGCCATCCAACATCACCCCAAGCGTAATACGGATTAACCAGCACAGTGACGGCTGCGACTATTGCTAGTAATATCAACGGGTGAAATTTACGGCCATAATACCAAGCCGCAAGACTCAGCCCCGCCACCAATCCCGCTCGACTCATGCTCGGGCTGATACCAGTTACCGCAATAAAGCTCACAATCAATCCGCCCGACACAAGCGTTGCTAAGTACTTTGAAATCCGCTCAAACAGTCGCCTAGCCAAACGCACCAAAATCGTCAAATTATACCCGCTCGCCACGACAATATGTGTCAAGCCAGCAACCTTAAGCGCCGCGTCTAAATCCTCAGGGAGATTCCGCCGTTGCCCAACCAGATACCCCACACCGAGTGAACTTTCCGGCTCAGGGATGGCTTGTCGAACGGCACCTGCAAACCAATCACGCACATGAAGAGCAATGTCACCTGGCTCAGGACGCTCAATCTTCACCGGCTCGGCTCGGTACATCGTACCCGCAAATGTGCCAAATCCTTGCTGCAACTTTCCCGTCACAGCTATTCGGTCGCTGCGCTCTATCTCATTTATACTATTCGACAATACAACCCACACCGCACCAGATAAGTGGCGATTTTCTATCATAATATCTTTAAGCCTCAGTACTGTATCTCCCTGCTTATCAACATCGGCATCATCGCTGACAGTACCTTTCAATGTGATCACTTTCCCATATAGCGGCGTGCACATATCCAGTACGCTTTGCTCTAAACCTCCGCGCCAATATCCAACGATCATTCCACCGCCAAGTGCAAACAGTAAAAACCATGTCCGTTGGCGCATACAAGCAATTAAAGTCAACAAGATACCTGTCAGCAACCAACCAAGTGTAATCATGCCAGGCGCTGTAAACCACGCAGCCATTGATACCCCGACGAACAAACCAACACATGCCACAGCGATCTGCCATGACACATGAGCACGTCTGCCAAACCAGTCCCGCATGTTTTTAGTATACAAAGAAAAATTCTAATATGAGTCTATTGATCGTATGTGCTATGCTTTATAGCTTTCACAATTGTCTCAATCCACATCTCAATTAACTGGTAATAATGTTCCGGATTTGGCATCTGTTTCGGCGAATGCTTTACGCCTGGAATAAGAATATAGTTGCCGTGCTTCGCTGCATTAAAATATGACTTTGGTATTGAAGAATCAATCACTTCATCCTCAGCATGCTCAATCACATAGGTATAGCCATTGTGGTTCGCTACACCCTCAGTGGCACTGTTCCAAAAATGAACATCAATACTCTTACGAAAAATACGGTGCGCTTCTGCTTTCATGCCTGCAGCAGTATCTCTATAAGGTGTCTCAAGCTCATCGTCAGGATAATTGGCGGGTGCTCGCAAAACAAGGCAGGCTAGTTCTCGCTTACTCGCAAGAAGCGCTGCCATATATCCGCCAAAACTACCGCCGATTGCAATGATTTTTTTATAGCCGAGTTTTCCAAGCTCATCATACACAGCCATGACTTCCTCATGCTGCTGCATGCGAGTCGCCTCTCCTAGGGGAATCGGGCTGACGCCATGACCCGCGTAGTCGAGCATTGCAAAAGTCGTGTCAGTCGCCTGAGCCATTCGAGTCACACCCTCTCGGTGCCCCTCAATAGTACTCATAAATCCTTGCAACCAGAGTACACACCACTCCTTATTCGCACCAGCAGGCTCAGTGAGCCGCCACGGAGTGTCATCGAGGGATAGTTTATAGTCAGAGATATTCATGTTTTTATTTTACACGTACCGCCTCCGTTTACTTATGAAAATAAGGCTTTTAACTGTCAACTGAAAATTTCCCGAAGATTCATAAATTGCTAAATAGAAAAATGATCTGCAAAACACAGATCATTTTTCTATGGAGGGTCCGATGGGGCTTGAACCCATGACACCCTGCTTAAAAGGCAGGTGCTCTAACCAGCTGAGCTACGGACCCGAACTCTATAAAAATATACAGAAATAGGGGTGGATTGTCAATGCTTACTGGACTTGTGGTGGCCGCCACCTGTGCGCGTAGTCAGAATATCAAACAGCGCCAAGACTAGTCCGCCAGTGACGATATATACACGATTAGTCACGAAGAAGTCATATACCTTCGCACTTTCACCCTCAAGCACCATCGCAGAGCCAAGCGGCTCAACTAACAGCGCAAGTGCCAAAGCCGCAAATGCAAACGCACCGAGCAACCGCATAGGTAAATCCCGATAGCTTGGACCAGAAAAAAGTAGCAATACAGCAGGTAGCAGCACAAGCCCGACTGAAACAAGTGTAATAAGTGGCGGCACTTCAACTACCACACCAGCCTGCTCAATCACTGGCGTCAGTGTTTCGGCCCATAGCGAGCTAAGCATTGCTCCAGCGGCAAGCGCCAACCCCAGTACACCAAAGCGTCGCTTCGTAAAGAAAGCTAGCACAAAAAGTACAGCAAGGACTATCAAAAACACAAGCGCAACGGTCATACTATTAGTATAACAAACCAAAAGGAGGGTTTGCGCCCTCCTTTATCAATGTTGCTATGCTCCGATTTTGTCTTTTTTCGGTCGTCGCTTCGCGTTTTGTTCAATATATTCAATAATCGGCGTTGCCACATCACGACCAGTGACTTTCTCAATACCAAAGCCTGGGCTAGCATTTACTTCAAGAATCAGTGGTCCACGCTCTGAGCGCATCATATCCACACCAGCAATACTAAGTCCCATTGCCTTTGCTGCCTTAATCGCCATCTTACGCTCTTCTTCGGTGAGTTTTACGATAGTTCCTTCACCACCTTTGTGGAGGTTTGAACGGAAGTCATCATCCAAACTCTGACGCTTCATACTGGCAACCACACGGCCACCTACGACAAATGCACGGATATCAGTACCAGCCGACTCTTCAACAAATTCCTGAAGCAAGATGTTTGTACCATCTTCGTTACTCAAGTAAAATGCCTGGAGCACTGATTTTGCCGCCTTTTTCGTCTCGGCCAGTACCACACCATTACCATGCGTGCCACGAGCAAGCTTGATAATTACCGGCGTACCGCCGAGCTTCTCAAGCAAGTCATCAATATCGGTCGAGTTACGGGATACAACTGTCTTTGGAATACCAACACCAGATTTAGCAAGCACCTGCATACTACGAAGCTTGTCGCGTGAACGATTGATCGCAAGTGAACTCGATGCCGTATAGACACCCTGCATTTCCAGTTGCCTGACAATAGCCGTACCGTATCGAGTCATACTATTGGCAATACGAGGAACAATAGCATCAAAACCGCCCAGGTCTTCACCACGATAACTAACAGTTGGATTATTCTGCTCGATCGATGCGTAACAGTCACGATACTTGACTACTCTTACTTCATGACCACGCTCCAGAGCAACCTCTTTGAGACGCTTCGTCGAGTAATTACCTGTGCCGTTAGAAAGAATAGCTATTTTCATAATGTGTTCCTATTACTAGTTTACTCGTTTCCGTGATACTTTTGAAAGAACGCATGTGGATCTTCTTCGAGCTCTTTATTGAGTTGGCGCGCATTTGAGGCCGGTTCAATCTTGAGGCCCCGACTAACATCGACAAGAAATTTACCTGTAATTGTGCGGCGGCCAATAAGGATAGGGAAAACATTCCTTGATCGATCTGATAAATTAAATAGTACTCGAATCGTCTTGCCCTCAAGCTTAATTGTTAGATATACCCGATAGCGAATTTGAGTGTGACCGTTAGAGCTAGTAACTTGCGCTACTTTAAAGTCTTTTCGTGAGATCACTTCACCGGTGTAAAACTCTGAACCTTCAGCAAACAATGTAAAGTGGAGCACGCCGCTTTTATCGATAGAAATATTACTCGCCCATATTGAAGAACTATCGGCGCCTGTATCCACTTTTGCTGGCACATTTTGAGCGTGATCAACAATCGTGATCTTGCATGCCTTACCGATGACTGGAAGAGATTTATTCATACTCATTTCCTATCCCTATTGTATACCCTGCCACTATCCGCAAAATTTACTTCACGTTAAATGCCAAGGTATCGGGTTGCTAATAACATGACAAATATTAGCACTTTTTAGTAAAAATGTCAATGCCCTAGAAGATGCCGCGCTTCTTGGCGCCTTCAAATTGCTCCAACAGTTCTTTCTGTTTTTTCGAGAGTTTTGTCGGCGTATCAACGATAATCTGTACAATGTGCGGACCACGAGTCTCGCGACGCAAGTGCGGTACACCATGGTTTGAAAGCTTGAAATCGGTACCACTCTGCGTACCAGCTGGGATTTTCATAGTGACCGTACCGTCGACAGTCTCGACATCTATCTCAGTACCGAGCGCCGCGTCCACCATTGATACATGCTCTTCACTCAGGATAATATCGCCTTCTCGCGTAAATTTCTTGTGTGCTTTGACGCGAATATTCACATATAGATCACCACGTGGACCATTTGCCATCGCTTCGCCGCGCTCTTTGAGACGAATTGTTGCACCGTCATCTATACCGGCTGGGATCTTAATCGTAATCGTCTGCTGACGACGCTCGGTACCATGCCCATGACAGACCGTACATTCTTTTTCCGGAACCTTACCGCGACCTTTACAAGTCTCGCAGGTTACTGCTTGTTGGATAGCACCAAACATCGTGTTCATCACGCGAGTCTGCTGGCCGGCTCCTTTACAGGTCGGACAGGTCTTCATGCTACTGCCTGGCTCTACGGTCGTACCCTTGCAGTGCGTACACTCGTCCTCCATAGTCAAATGCAGCTCTTTTTCTACACCAAATACCGCATCTTCAAAACTAAGCGTAATTTGCGTCTCAACATCACGACCACGTACTGGCCCAGTGTCACGCTGGCCACCGCCAAAGAATTGGCCAAAGATATCACCAAGACCACCGTCGCCACCAAAATTAAACTCAAATCCCTGCCCATTACCAAAACCGCCAAAGCCTTCAAATGGATTACCACCACCTCCAGCCGCACCACCGACACCAGCGTGACCAAACTGGTCGTAGCGCTGTCGCTTTTGCTTGTCTTTTAATACCTCGTAGGCTTCATTGATTTCTTTAAACTTTGTCTCATCACCACCCTCTTTGTCGGGGTGATGTTTGACTGCAGCCTTGCGAAAGGCTTTCTTTAGCTCATCATCGCTGGCATCTTTTGAGACACCCAATACTTCGTAATAGTCGCGCTTACTCATCTGTTATTAGTATAGATTTTTAGCACTCGAAATGCAAGAGTGCTAATTAGAAACTCTTACGGATATGCGAGAAGCTGAAGTCCCAATCTGCGTCGGTCTTTTTCTTCGGGTTAAAGATATTATCGGGGTCGTAGATGTGTTTCACTTCCTTCATGATGCCGAGGACTTTTTTACCGTACATCTGCTCGAGCCATGGACCACGCACCATACCATCATTATGCTCACCAGATACACTACCTCCATACTTGAGTACGAGATTGTTCACTTCTTTCATGCATGGCTCCAGCTTGGCACGCTCTTTCGGGTCTTCGATCTTCATCAGCGGGATAATATGGAAGTTGCCGTCACCCATATGGCCGGCAATCGTCGCAAAGAGTTTGTACTTCTTGATGATCTTGCGGATTTTTGGCAAGAATGCTGGCAGGTGCTCTGGCGGCACAATCAGATCATCAATAAACGGTGCAGTGTGCTTGTCTTTCACCTTGCTACGAAGCAGCTGAAAGCTGTAGCGGCGCATGATCCAGAATTTCTCACTTCGTCCTTCTGTAGGCGTCTCTTCAAAGCCATTAATCTCATATTTAGCGCGGTGCTTACCGAGATCTTTATGAAGCGCTTTGATTTTCTGACGCACCTCTTCTTCAGTACTACCATTAAACTCAACCATCAGGATAAGCTTTGGAATACCCCGTAGTAGTTGCAGACCGTCAGGAATCAGCGTAATCAGCAATTTAATGAAACGAGCCGGCCCGAGGAGCTTGAGGAAGCTTGGCATAAACTTGATCGAAAGCCATAATGTCTGATCGTCAAAACTCTCAAATG
Source organism: Saccharimonadales bacterium (SeqCode) (assembly GCA_036405515.1). Lineage (GTDB taxonomy): Bacteria > Patescibacteriota > Saccharimonadia > Saccharimonadales > Saccharimonadaceae > JASLCR01. The sequence goes on from DASWXM010000008.1 coordinate 14,250, forward strand.
TTGCAGGCTTGTGCTCAAGTACTTTTGGAATAAGCGTACCGAGTTTATTAATATCCCTCAGAAAGAGTACAAGCAAACCAGAATGTTCTCGTCGTGGCACCAGCTTCACTGTACCCTCGGTGATCAGGCCGAGTGTCCCTTGTGCACCAACAAACAGTTTCGTGAGGTCGAAGATACCCGTCTCGCGGTTCCACACATTCCATAGGTGGTAGCCGGTTGAGTCTTTACTGACTTTTGGTTTCGCCGCCTGGATTTCATCGTAGTGTTTCTCGAGCAGGTCAAAGGTTTCTTTGTAGAGTTTGCCTTCAAAATCTTTTTGACTCATCTTGCGCACGAGCTCTGCTTTATTAAGCGGCTTAACTGTATATTCATTGCCATCCGAAAGCACCATTTTAAGCTCGGTCACGAAATTATCCGTCTTGCCATACTCGAGTGACTTTTCGCCACCAGAGTTATTGCTCATCATACCGCCAACACTGGCCAGGTCACGACTTGCCGGGTAACTTGGCAGCAGACTACCTTTTTTGAGTGTCTGGACTTCAAAATCTTTGTACATCATACCTGGCTGTACGGTTGCTTCACGACTCGTCACCTTGATAAGTTTCTTCAGGTGTTTTGACACGTCCATGACAATCGACTGGCCAATCGCACCACCGGACATATCGGTACCACGGCTTCGCGGCGTGATATTAAGCCCTGGATTTTTAGCACGATTTGCATTCACAAACTTCACGATTCGCTGCACATCCTCAGAGTCTTTTGGAAATGCCACGACCTGAGGTTTCAGCTCAAAGAGACTGGCATCGTGTGAGTAAAATTCTAGTGTTTCTGTATTGTCGTCGAGCTCGCCTTTAAAATGCGCCCCTAGTTGTTTCTTGATATCCATATATCTTTACTTTACCGCCTCGAGTTATAAACCACAAGCAATTTCATAGCGTATACTTATACATATGAAATATGGAGGAACTAAACTAGCGGATTTTACCCCAATTGATAAGGTTGAAGAATTACAAATCATTGATGTTCACGAAGGCGACGGCGCAGTTGTACCGGAAGGTGCCAAAATCACCGCGCACTACACCGGCGCACTGTGTAAAAATGGCATTATCTTCCAGAGCAGTCACGACTTTGGCGAGGCGATTACTTTCGGACTCGACCAAGTCATCGCAGGCTGGACTAAAGGTGTACCCGGTATGAAAGTTGGTGGTATGCGCCGGCTGATCATTCCGAGCGAAATGGCCTACGGCTCGGTACGTGCAGCCGCAAATATCCCACCAAATAGCGATCTGGTGTTTGATATTGAACTCGTCGACATCAAATAAAAGAATCCCGGGTAATTCCGGGATTCTTTTATGATTCGTAGGCCTTTACACCCCTCTTCTACCAGTGATCGCTTTCCAGATAAGCAGCACAATTACCGCGCCGACCAGAGCCACAAGGAAGCTCCATAAGTTAAAGCCTGTCACGCCCGAACCGCCGAGCATATTAAAGACCCAGCCACCGACGACCGCGCCGATGATACCGGCAATGATATTACCGATTACCCCCTGGCCTTCGTCTGTTCCGACGAATTTTGACGCGATCCAGCCCGCCAGACCACCGAGTACTATCCATCCGATTGGTCCCATTACGTCCATGTTCCCCTCCTTTGGTTTAGTTGTACTTCTATTGTACTCTTGATTGACTTTTTAGTCATTTTTTGCTATAATATATAATCCCCTTGGTGGAGAATTCCTTGTGTATGCAAGGTGGTTGATCGGGAAACTGATCGAACGACGTCCGTTTGCCGAGGACTCATCGGCTCAGAGAAGAGGAAAGGCTATGCCTTCTAAAGCACATTTCGTTCACGTACCCGTAGATCGTGTGGAGATCTGCAACGGTCCCGGTCCTGTGATTTGGGTGAAGACCGTCGCCCTGCTCCATGCCAACATGTTCCAAGAAATACCCCTGCCCGACATCGAAGTAGATGATCTAGAGTTCACGCTTCGGACTTCTGCTAGCAGCAAAACGTTTCGACGCAAGCTGAAGATCACCTCCGCTGATGTCGATATTATCGACTTCGGTGAGGTGGACGTAGAGGTTGGCTTCACTGCCATCTTCAATAGGCAGATCGCCTCGGGAATCTACAACCCAGGCAGACGCACTGGATGGTTCAGTATCTGACGTGAACACAAAAGTCCCGCACCATTCACTTGGTGCGGGACTCGTCACATTTTAGAGACTTTTATTTCTTGTCTTTGTCGTCAACGACTTCACCTTCGACAGGTTCGTCCTTGTCAGATTTCTTACCGTCATCTTCAGAAGCAGATGCTTCCTCCTTTGATGCAGCTTCATAAAGCTTGGCACCGATTGGCATGATCTTGTCGTTGAGCGCCTTCAGTGCTGCTTCAAGTGCATCTTTGTCAGCAGATTCGTCATCTTTGACTTTCTTTGCCTCTGCCGCAGCCTCTTCGAGAACCTTTTTGTCCTCATCTGAGATCTTGTCTTTGTGCTCATCTGGAAGCTTCTCTGCCTGGTAGATAGCATTTTCTAGCTGGTTGCGCGCATCGACAGCTTCGCGCTTCTTCTTGTCCTCATCAGCATGCGCTTCAGCTTCTTTTTGCGCCTTTTCGATATCTTCCTTGCTCATGTTGCCAGAGTCTTGGATAGTGATCGACTGCTCTTTACCGGTACCTTTGTCTTTCGCCGTAACGTTCAAGATACCGTTGGCATCGAGGTTAAACGTCACCTCAATCTGTGGCACACCACGTGGAGCCGGTGCAATACCATCGAGGATGAAACGACCGAGTGATTTATTATCAGCAGCCATTTCGCGCTCACCTTGGAGTACGTGAATCTCTACCTGTGGCTGGTTGTCAGCGGCAGTTGAGAATGTCTCGCTCTTTGAAGTCGGAATAGTCGTGTTGCGCTCGATAAGCTTTGTACTCACGCCGCCCATCGTCTCAATACCGAGTGACAGTGGCGTCACGTCGAGTAGCAGCACGTCTTTGACATCACCTTGAAGTACGCCACCCTGAATCGCTGCACCAACTGCTACAACTTCGTCTGGGTTCACACCCTGAAGCGGATCTTTACCAAAGATGGCTTTCACTTTTTCGACAACTGCTGGCATACGGGTCATACCACCGACAAGCACGACTTCATCGATGTCGCTTGCTTTGAGATCAGCGTCTTTGAGCGCTTTCTCTACAGGCTCAGCTAGACGGTCGATCAGGTCTTTGACGAGCTCTTCAAGCTTGGCGCGGGTCAGCGTGTACTCGAAGTGCTTTGGGCCATCGGCATCAGCAGTAATAAATGGCAGGTTAATCTCGTAGCTAGAAGTACTTGAAAGCTCTTTCTTCGCCTTTTCAGCTTCGTCTTTGAGGCGCTGGAGAGCCGCTTTGTCATTCTTAAGATCAACACCCTCTTCTTTCTTGAAGTAATCGATAAAGTGATCGACGATGCGGTTGTCGAAGTCTTCACCACCAAGATGCGTGTCACCATTAGTCGCGCGTACTTCAAAGACACCGTCACCAAGCTCAAGTACAGAGACGTCAAACGTACCGCCACCAAGGTCGAAGACAGCGATCTTTTCGTCTTTCTTGCTCTCAAGTCCGTAGGCAAGCGCAGCTGCAGTCGGCTCGTTAATAATACGCTTTACTTCGAGACCGGCGATCTTACCAGCGTCCTTAGTAGCTTGACGCTGTGAATCGTCGAAGTACGCAGGTACAGTAATGACTGCTTCTGTCACTTTTTCACCGAGAAATGCCTCGGCATCGGTCTTGATCTTTGAAAGAATCATCGCTGACACTTCTTCTGGAGTGTATTCTTTGCCATCCATCTTTACCGCGACGCCATCGCCCTTTTTGACGATTTCGTACGGCATAATATCATGATCTTTCTGGACTTCTTTATCGCCATACTTACGGCCGATGAGGCGCTTTACGCCGTAAATAGTGTTCTTTGCATTTGTTACACGCTGGCGCTGCGCTACCTGGCCAACCAGACGCTCGCCTTTTTTATTGATAGCCACAACACTTGGTGTCGTACGATTACCTTCAGCGTTAGCAATCACTTCTGGCTTGCCTGCCACCATGTATGCAAAAGCACTGTTGGTTGTACCGAGGTCGATTCCGATAATTTTACCCATTTATTACTTCCCCTTTCGTAGTTAGAATGAAGGTTTTAATCTAATTCTATTTTAGCACTCCTCGCAGGACAGTGCCAAAACTATCTCTAGTGTACATAAATTAGCACTCTCATGTCAAGAGTGCTAATTTAGTTTTATCGGACTAATACTACTTACAAAAATCCTCGGACATGCTACCGAGAATTTAAATTTTAGTTTTGACTTAGATTTATTTACGAGTAACTTTTGTCATTGCGTGTCGGATTGGTGCGCCATTCAGCAAATAGCCTGCCTGCAATTCTTCGGCAATCACTTCGTGTTCACCTTCTGCATCTTCATCAAATTGAATCGCTTCGTGGAGTTCAGGATTAAACGGTGTTCCTGGCTTGGCTTCGATACGTTGCACGTTCATAGCAGCAAGTGACTTTTCAAGATTCTTAACAAGACTTACGACACCTTGTGCCCATTTATTATCTTTTAGATCTTCCGGAATATGTGCAGTAGCTCGCTCGATATTATCAATAACCGGGAGAAGCTTGAGGATACTCGCAGCTTGACCGGCTTCACGAGCCGCAGTCTTCTCCTGCTCTACCCGCTTGCGGTAATTTTCAAAATCCGCACGAGTACGCTGCAAATCCTGAGTTAATTCGCCGATTTGCTGCTCTAGTTCATCTTGTTTATTACTTTTTGCCATTCTACTTTTTCCTCCGTGACGGTATCTTGATATCTGGCGTTGATGTGAGAGTTGCTTCAGAGAAGTAATACGCTACAGCAATAATTATAATAAGGATCATTCCTGCACCAATAGCCCATGCTGGCCAGCCATTCATGAAATGCCCAAGCCATTCTGCCACTACAACACCTCCTCGAGCATCGCTCCGGTTTGTCTCACCAAACGCATCACCCTAGCATAGCTCTGACGTGTCGGTCCTAGTACACCAATGTAACTGCGATCAGAGTACGGCGAACGGAAACGACTAATGATCAGGGTTGCGCCTGATGTTTTGCCGATTGGATTTTCACTACCGATAAAAACATTGAGCGGTTCATTTGGTGCAGCCTCACGTAGCCACGGCTCAAGATTATCGAGCAAACGTGCGACATTTTGGGCATTTGCTCCGCCCAAAAACTCAGGATGTGAGAAAAGGTTGCCCATACCAGCAAGGTAAAGCTCGTCACCGATCGTCGCCATGCCGAGATTACCGGTCAGATCAACAAGGCTATCAACAGCGCTACGGATTGCGCGGTCAGTACGACTACCATGCGTCGACACGCGCGCCTCAATCGCTCTCGCACTGCGATCAAGCCGTGGAGTCATCATATTTTCCTGAGCTTCAGAAAGTGTATTCACGTAGAAGCGATAGCCTTTATCGGTTGGTATACGCCCAGCACTGGTATGCGGCTGCTCAATAAAGCCCGCTTCTTCAAGCTTTGCCATTTCACTACGTATGGTCGCACTAGACACACCAAAAAGCTTGGCGAGCATCACACTACCTACCGGAGAGGCAACTTCGGCGTACTGCTCAATGATTGCGGCTAAGATTTGTGCCTGACGTCCTGTCATACGCCTCATTATACCGTGAAATTAGCACTCCCGCAAGGTGAGTGCTAGACATGCTTTCGGATCGCATCGAGAATGTCTCGAGCTAAAAGGCGAGCCTCATCATCTTTACGAGTAAACATGTCGTCATTATGAGCTATCACTTTAGTTGCTTCGACCGCTTTGTCGAGCTCATCGTTGATAACGAAATGATAATAAGGAACTTTCAATGCATGCTCAAGTTCACGAATCGCCGCTTCGCGTCTCTTTGGCCACTCCTGTCTAAATTCTTCGGGGTCGTATCGTAGCTGCAAGCGACGCTGCCATTCCTCGAAATTGGGCGGAAGAATAAAAACCGCAATAGCATTACGAATATACTTCTTGTATTCCTCAACTCCTTGAACTTCTACATCATTGATAGCAATCTTCCCCTCAGAAACCGCTTGCTGCAGTCCCTCAAAAGCTGTCCCGTAGATATTGCCAGCATATTCTTTTGCCTCTATGAACTCGCCGCGTTCGAGCATCTCCATTGCCTCATCAATGGTAATAAAATGGTATTCACGACCATCCTGTTCCAACACGCCTTTATTTTCTCGTGGCTGACGAGTTGTATACGAAACAAAGTTATAAAAATCATCTTCGCGTAGCAACGCGTTTTTGATAGTATCTTTCCCTGCACCCGTAATTCCTACCAGTAGGACTATTTTGCTATCACCCACCGCATCAATCGACAACTGAGCCGGGCTATACGTGGCAATTTTCTCCTGAATCAATGACATATAGTTGTCATTATACCAGTTATCCCTCAAGAGAATCTTAGGATAATTTGCTACACTGGGTATAGTGAAAATTTTATCTAACCTCATAGAGCTATGCGAGCGTATCTTTCGCTCGCAATGGTTCTTCTATGGTACGATTAGCGTCTTCGTCCTTTCGTCACTTTGGATAGCGTTTTTTAGCCTTTATCCAATGGCATTTGATGAAGACTTTCATATGGGACTCATCAAAATATATGCCTCAAGCTGGTTACCATATGGAATCGAGCACACCCGTGATATGGCAACCTACGGTGCAGCTACAGCCGATGCGTCATATCTCTGGCACTATATATTAAGTTTCCCGTACAGACTCATGGGGCTTCTCGGCTGGAATGAACGCGTAGTAGTGACAGTACTTCGTATTGTTAATGTAGCTACCGCTGTAGCTTCACTCTTTGTCTATCGTAAAGTCCTTATCGAAGCTCGCATGGGCAAAGCAACGAGCAATTTCACCATTGCTCTTTTTACCTTGATTCCTATCTTGCCGATACTTGCCGGACAGGTAAATTACGACAACCCTCTTTTACTACTTATTGGACTCACATTCCTCCTGGCGCTACGCTGGTATAAAGATTTTAAAGAAACAGGAAATATACCAATCAAGCAAACGTACCTGCTCATAATAGTAGTGCTATTCGCCTCTCCTATTAAGTACACATACCTGCCTATTGCAGCCGGCGTTGCGATGTGGCTTGTTGCAATACTTATCATTAATCGAAAGAAGATAGCTTGGCACAAGCAATGGAGACACTTAACTAAACAGACGAAGTCGTTGCCCGCACAAATAAAGCTACTCGGAATCATACTCTTTCTTCTTGGTAGCTTCTTTTCAGCCCATTATGCAACCAACTACTTTACCTATGGCAGCCTCACTCCATCATGCGACGAGGTGTTTGATGATCAGGCCTGTCTCAACTACGGTCCTTGGAATCGTAATCGCTACCTGTCCCAACATCTTAGTCCAGACTTTCATCCAGTATCATTTCGCGAGTACCTAGTCGGTATATGGATTCCCGACATGGCTGAACGCCTCACCTTTGCCGTCGCTGGACCAACCAATGACTACGACACAAAAGAACCCCTACCAAACCTACTCGGTTCATTAGCTATACTGTGCGGCATTGGCTGCGTAGGCGCTCTTGTAATGATTAGAAGGGTACTCCGCAATCCTTTCATGATACTAACCTTATTTACAAGTGTCTTATACCTTGCGCTCTTGTCCTTTAGATTGTACGGAAGCTATAAGTTAACAGGAGAGCCAGTCGCAATCAATGGTAGGTACCTACTGCCGCTTCTTCCTCCAATCATCGCAACTTTGATATGCGCCACAGTCTGGCTTACAACCAAACTGCATATACATAAATATCTACCTGTTATTGCTAGCGCAATTTTGGCGACTCTTATTTTTTCCGGAGGAGGCATTTTGACTTATATCATCCTTGCGGAACCACAGTGGTACTGGTGATACCCCACTCCCTGAGATTTGTCTGAGAACTTATTGCTTTTTTACTGCTCATGCTTTATTCTCAAAAATATAAAAGAAAGGAAACTAAAAACTCTATGAGACAACTCTCAAAACATAGGCTCCATGAGCGAGGAGCAGCCCACTTTATTGCGCTGATCCTTTTTGTCGCTCTCGTCGGTGTCGTCGGCTTTGTCGGCTATAACGCTTGGCAAAAACAGACTTCCAACGCTGGAAATAAGGCCACGCTGGGGTCACTCCAGACGCGGCTCAAGAATACAGAGGCAGCCTTAGTCAAAGCAAAGAAACTCGAGGCAAGCAAGCTAGAGAAATTCAACAATAAGCGCAAGAATGAGAAAAAAGAAGATCCAGAGATTGCTAAGCTTTATACACAATTAAATAAAGCTACGAAAGCCGCCAGCGATCTTCCGAGTCTTGATACGGTAAACCAGCGTGTTGCCAACCGTACCGCTGACAAAGATGCCGCATATGCGCAGTATGTAGCGGCACAGCAAGAAGTGGAACGCATTAAGGCCACGAAGAAGCAAATTGGACTTGCTGATGCAAGAAACAAGCGCGACAATAAGAAGACAAAGTGGCAAGAGGCTGAGACGGATCTCACGAAAGCGTCAGACAAAAAAACTGAGGTCTTAAGGGCCCAGGAAGCCATTAACACTGCGAAAGCTCAGATTGATGCACGTCGTCAGTCATGGGGACAGTGGACTGCATTACAAAATGCACGCGCAAAAGTCGCAGAGCTGGAGAAGAAAATAGCCAGCCTAAAGGCTCAGATTGCAGAAGCTAAGAAAAATAGCGTGAAGGATACAGGAAAGAAGTCTACACCAAAGCCAGCATCGACACCTGCACCGAAGTGCTCATCAGGTTACGTCTGCACGAAGAGCGGACAGCGCCTTCCACAATTTACCAGCTGGGAATGGATTAAGCCATACAGTGACAAGGTCTGCAACCTAGAGCGTGCAACACGAATCGCAAATACACCTGATGGTGCCGTTTATCGATATGATTACATGTGCCAGAAGCAACGACGCGCATACTCTTATGACTCATCGAAAGCTACGGGTGTCGCATACAAGACACAGTACAATTACTTCCGAATTAGTTCTGAAAAGAAGCTATGGAATCATAACTAATAAACTGTAAAGCTTAATACAAAAAAATCGACCTCTGGTCGGTTTTTTTGTATGGCCTATAGGTAGAGAACCTGATCGCTTTAGCATCATTTTAAAAGCCTCAGAAGAACATCCACCTTACTAAAACTTAATGAGTAATCTACTCTTCCCTCCTTTGTAAGCGGCTTTCTTATATTTTCCTGAAATAACTCTTGTATTCATACCTCTCATGCTTTATGATTCAAGTAACAACACTAAAGATTAAAAGGAATATGGGGAATATGGGGAAATTCACAAATGGTAGACGCCACGAGCGTGGAGCGGCTCACTTCGTAGCGTTACTTGTTTTCGTGGCACTAGTCGGCGTCGTGGGCTTTGTCGGCTACAATGCTTGGCAAAAGCAAACTTCTAACGCCGGCGGAAGGAATACTGTCGGTACTCGAGCAGAGATTACAGCTGCCAAGAAAAAGATTACCAGTCTTGAGAGTCAACTCGCCAAAGCTAATGCAACCCTCAAGGAGAAGATAGCACTCGCTGAGGCAGCTTCAGAAAAATTTGTTACCTATCGTAATGCGCAAATGAAAGCTGACCCTGCAATCGATAAGCAATTCCGAGCAAAGTGGGCTGCAGGAAATACATATATAGATCTCCGGGAAGCACTCAAGAAGCAAGTTGCCACAGCAAAACAACGCTCAGGAATTTCGGCTAAAGAGCGTCGAGCTATCAATGCTACAGAGAAGAAAGTCGAAGCAGCAAAGACTGCATACGAAAAAGCTTCAAAGCCAGCCGATACTATTCGCGAAAAGTGGGCTGCATATAAAACATATGCTGCCGCTAAAGCGCAAGTAGAAAAAGTTGAGAAGAAGATTGAACACCTAACATCAGATCTCAAGAAGGCAAAGAACCGTCTTGCCAAACTACAGCAGAAGAAAGACCAGGAAGCGCCAGCCACAAAGAATACACCAAGCCGAGCAAGCTGCCCTGCAGATAAACCAGTTCGCGGATTTGCCAAGGGTGTTTGCTATCCAAAATACACTGCTTGGCAGAATGACAGCTGTACAACAGTAGTGCATTTCGATGGAGACACTGGCAAGAAAATACCTACGACTACCTGTGAGAAGTCACGCAAGCACTACTATGAGATACCTACTAGTAGTGGCGTAGGCTACAGCACAGAGCATAAGTAACTATACCTAATAAATACTTTAAATAAGAGAGTCGCTATGACTCTCTTATTTACATCACCTACCATTGATAGAAGCTCTAGTCTCGCTTCAGCATTACCGTGAAAGCTTCTGATGGTATATCTACTTTACCGAAGCGCTTCATGCGCTGCTTACCCTTAGCCTGCTTCTGCAACAGTTTCTTGCGACGTGATACGTCACCACCGTACAGCTTTGCTGTCACATCCTTGCGATATGCACTCAGATCTTCGCGCGCGATAAATTTGCCACCAATCGCCGCCTGGAGCGAGACCTGAAAGCTCTGTCGAGGGATGACTTCTTTTAGCTTCTTAACTATCTCACGCCCTAGGCTTTGCGATTCAGAACGATGCGCCATAATACTTAGAGCATCAATCATCTCCCCTGATACATAAAAATCGATTCGTACCAAATCTTCAGCATGATAGTCAGCTAACTCGTAGTTAAAGCTACCGTATCCTGACGTAATACTCTTTAACTGATCATAAAAGTCAGTGAGTAAGTTCGCAAGCGGTGCTTCAAACGATATAAGCGCTCGCTCATCAATGTAGCTCAGATTTTTCTGCCTGCCGCGTTTTGAAATAATGAGCTGGATTACCCCACCAATGTATTCGGAAGGTACAACAATCTCACCATTAATCCACGGCTCACGAATCTCGACTACTTTCGTTACGTCAGGTAGCTCTGCGGCACTTTTAATGTCTAGCTCTTCACCAGTAGTCATCGTCACCTGATAGTCAGTCGAGGGATTCGTAACCACGAGATCAAGATCATACTCACGTTCCAGGCGCTCGCGAATAATATCCATATGCAATAGGCCAAGGAAGCCAATACGCACGCCGAATCCAAGCACCGGTGAATTCTCTGGCTCAAACTGTAAGGCAGAATCACTGAGCGACAATTTCTCAACCGCCTCTTTAAGATCGTTATAGTCCTCATTGCTTGTCGGGAAGAAGCCGGCATACACAAAAGGTTTAACATTTTTATAGCCCGGTAGAGGCTCACCCGCAGTAGCACGTTTTGTCGTGATCGTATCGCCTACCTTCGCCTCACGTGTTGTCTTCAGGTTCGTGACAATATAGCCTATCTCGCCTGTCCCGATTTCTGGCTCAGGAGACATGGTCGGCGACAAAGCACCCACTTCAAGAGCCAAACCTGATGCTCCAGTAGCAAGCATCTGAATCGTATCACCCTTTTTGATCGCACCATCAACAGTTCTGGTATAGAGAATCACCCCACGATAATCATCGTAGTAACTGTCAAAGATCAATGCACGCGTAGGCTTGTCATCCACACCTTTTGGTGCTGGAATCCGCTCGACTATCGCCTCAAGTACTTCGGGCACGCCTTCGCCTGTTTTAGCAGAGATTTTCAGGATATCCTCTTCTTTACAGCCAAGCAAATTAATTACTTCTTTCGATACGCGTGGCACGTCAGCAGCCGGAAGATCGACTTTGTTTAATACAGGAATAATCTCAAGTCCTGACTCAATTGCGAGATATACATTAGCAAGTGTCTGCGCCTGAATGCCCTGCGACGCATCAACGACCAGCACAGCACCTTCGCATGCTTCGAGCGAGCGGGATACTTCGTAGCTAAAATCGACATGTCCTGGAGTATCAATCAAATTTAGATCAATTCCGTTATACTTCATCCTCACTGGCGCGAGTTTGATTGTAATCCCCTTTTCGCGTTCAAGCTCCATCGAGTCAAGTAACTGGCTTTTCATGTCACGTTTCTGAACAGTACCGGTGACCTCCATCAAACGATCGGCAAGAGTGCTCTTGCCGTGATCAATATGTGCGATGATACAAAAATTTCTAATAGACTGCTGCATACTTACTTTCTAGTTAGGTTAACTCTGCCAAAGAGCAACTTGAGAACTACTGATTTAATAATCAAAAATAGTCTGCGACCAATACTGATCACCGGATCAGCCTCTTTTAGGCCAAGCAATCTACTACAAAGCACATAAAAACTCAAACTAATAAATGCAATCAGTGCGAATTTTGGAAATGTCTGCAGAAAACTATTGTCCGTACTGCTAAACGGCAGAAGTTTAACAAGCACATAGCTCACGAATCCTGTCATGGCAGCAGCTATTGCCATCCGTCCCATCATGTGCCAAAAGAATCCCCCGAATAAGCCAGGAATACGACGTGCCATCACGGTAAAGAGAATAGCAATTTCCACGACAGCTACGATAGACTGTGCAAACGCCAGACCGTAGACTCCCATATCAAGTGACATCGTAAACCAGATCGCAAGTACAATATTAAGGCCAATAGCGAAGATTGAAATATAAAGCGGTGTCTTTGTGTCTTGCTGTGCGTAGAAACTGCGTGCTGCGATGAAATAAATCGAACGGAAGAGTATTGCTACGACGAGTATTCCGAGTAGTCCGGCAATGGTTGATTCACCCCCCGATTTAATAAAACTCACAACATACCCACGAGTCGCAAAGGTAATCATCGCAACTGGCAAACTCAACCAGATGATAATGCGTAGCAGTGTCTGTAGCTCGCTACTAAACAAATCGGACCGTCCTTCATTCAAACGCTCGGTCAGTTTCGGAAAAGCAGCGGTCGAAATAGCTACACCGATAAGATTGATCGGCATCATGCTGAGTGTTGATGCTTGCTGATAATAACGCATCGCGCCGTCTCCCAGACGAGACGCAAGGTTTGTCTCGACGATACTGTTCAGATAATCAGCTCCTTGGTCAAGTGAGCGCGGAGGCAACAGCTGAAGCACTCGACGAAATCCTTTGTTTTTCCAGAAAATTTTGAACTGATAGTCAAATCCAAGCCCAACCAATCCAATAGTACTCACAATAAGCTGCATAACTGAACCGAGTGCAACACCCAGTGCAACACCCATGATTCCACCGTCAAATATCTGCCATCCAAAGATCGATATACCGTTCGTAAAGAAGAGGGCACCAATAATGATACCAATATTGTAAATCATTGGAGCAAGGGTATAGAATGCAAATCGACCAACCGCCTGTTGTATGCTTGCGATTACCGTTGCGATTGCAAACAAGAATGGATTTACCGCAATCACCCTCATCATGCTGACTGCAAGCCCATGGCCAGACTCACTTAGTCCGGGACCAACTACATAACTTACAAGTGGATCTGCAAAGATAATAATCAGTACCGATGTGATCAACGTGGCAATGGCCATCAGATTAATCAAACTCGTCGAGAGCTCCCAGGCAGACTTTTTATTGCCTGTGATCATACGCTGATTAAATACCGGAATAAATGTCACGCTCAGTGCACCAGACACGAGAATAAAGAACATGAAGTCAGGAATCATAAAGGCCGCCGTGTAGGCATCAATCCCGACCGGATATCCCGCATGCTCAGCACTCGGCAAATAGAGACCGTTTAGAAGGCGGTCTCTATAGATACCAAGTAAGCTCGAGAAAAGTGTTGAGCCGGCCAGCAGCCCTGCTGCTATCTGGACAGTTACCTTGCGGTTGACTTTGGCTACAACACTTCGTACTCTTCCCATATTTAAGCTCTAGGCTGCGTGAAGCATTGCCTCTTTTGGTAGTTTCGTACCCTTGAGTACGTGCAACACAGCATCTTCCTCGAGCGTTTCTTCCTTGAGAAGTGCTTTTGCAAGCTCGTGCAGCTCATCCAGATTATCCCGTAAAACAATCTCGGCACGTTTCGCCGCTTCTTGCATCAGAGCTTTCACTTCACTATCGATTTCCTTTGCAGTATCGTCACTATACGGTCGCTCATGCGTAATCTTATCAAATACCATGCCCCCATTATCTTCGTGGAACACCTGATCACGGAGCTTCATACCCATGCCTTGCTCAATAACCATGTCACGAGCAATTTCAGTTGCTTTTCGCAGGTCACTACCCGCGCCTGTCGTGATTCCATCATTGCCATAAATGATTTTTTCAGCGATACGACCACCGAGTGCACGTGCCAGAATATCTTTGAATTCATATACATTCGTGTAGCTCTTGTCTTCTGGTGGCAAGAACCATGTTACGCCGCCAGTACCGCCACGTGGAATGATAGTTACCTTATGTACAGGATCGGAGTCGGGAAGTATATGGCCCACAATAGCATGACCAGCTTCATGGTAGGCCGTCAGTTCTTTCTCTTTTTCATTCATTACCTTTGCTTTTCGCTCAGGACCAATGGCAACTTTTTCAAATGCCTCGGTAACATCTGCGCCGGAGATCTTCTTTGCATTGCGACGTGCTGCAATAATTGCTGCTTCATTGGCAATATTTGCAAGATCAGCACCCGATGATCCGGCGGTTTTTGCTGCCAGTTTATCAAGATTGACCGTATCGTCAGCTGGCTTGTTCTTAAAGTGAACTTTTAGAATCGCCTCACGGTCTCTTCGCTCAGGCAGCATAATATTGGTACGACGGTCAAAACGGCCAGGTCGAAGAAGGGCAGGGTCGAGCACATCAGCACGGTTCGTTGCCGCCAGCACGATTACATTCGTACCGGTTTCAAATCCGTCCATCTCAACAAGAATCTGGTTCAGTGTTTGTTCACGCTCATCGTGGCCACCGCCCATTCCCGAACCACGCTTACGTCCGACGGCATCAATCTCATCAATAAAGATAATCGCTGGTGCATTCTTTTTTGCTTTAGCAAACAAGTCACGGACACGTGACGCACCGACACCGACAAACATCTCAACAAATTCAGAACCAGAAATAGAGAAGAACGGCACATTCGCTTCGCCCGCAACAGCACGCGCCAACATTGTTTTACCTGTTCCCGGGTTACCAACGAGCAAAACTCCCTTTGGAATCTTTGCGCCAAGTTCCTGATATTTCTTTGGATGTTTCAAGAAATCCACTACCTCTTCAAGATCCTGCTTGGCAGCATCATTACCGGCGATATCATCAAAGACAACTTTTTCTTTATCAAGGCCGTAAAGCTTTGCCTTGCTTTTACCAAAGCCCATAGCCTGGTTGTTCTGGCCTTGTGCTTGACGCATCATAAAGAGGAAGAGTGCACCGATAAGAAGTACCGGCACAAAGATACTTGCAAGCGTCCAGATAGTATCACCCGTCTGTGATGGTGCGCTATCAGATACTGCCTTCCGGCCTTTTTCGTTAAGAAGATTTTCTTTAAGGAGTGTACTAGCACCACCCTGAATATATGACTTTTCAGTTGGCTTAGACTCACCCTTTACTGTAACTGTCAGATCGTCACCCTGGCCTTCAATCTTTGAGATCTCTCCATTATTGGCTCGCTCGATAACACTTGCGACTGCTACTTTCTTGAGATCACCACGCGGTGCCCCAATCATAAATGCTGCCGATACGAGTACGACCATCAAAATCCAAAAAAGAGTCAGTCGAACCGTGTTACTGACCGAGCGTTTTGGAGCTTTCGGTTTTTTTGCCATGAATAATTACATCCTTCCTGTCTTGTTGCGCCGATTTGGCGATTGCCCATTCATTAAATTATATCATTTTACCTCTAGTCACTCCATATGGATTCAAGAGAAAATTCCTGAAGTGTAAGCCTTATCAGCAGACCGCCACCAACTTGCACTTGAGATCCTGGCCTGAATGTCTTAATCGCAAGTAGTAATCGCTCGAGTTGCGGACGCGTTAGACGTGAATCCGTCAGATAACGCAAGAGTTCACAAGCGACATTTTCTGACACCATTATCATGAAGTAGCGTCGTGAGCGCACTATATCGCTTAATCGGCTAAGTTCTACATCTATCTCTGCACGAAGATCCCTCTGATGTTCATATAGTTTCAGCAGCTGGCCTCTTTCACTGTCTGTAAGGTGCCACAACACGCGGCGCAACTGATTTCGTGTGTAGATATCAGTCTGATTTGTCTCATCCTCCACCCATTCAAGATTATGATCCGCCGCATAGTTATAGATATCTTTCTTTGTCATATGAAACAGCGGCCGCTCAACATCACTACTACCAAATACCGCCAACCCTCGCCAGCCGGTACCACGCCATACATTGAGCGCAATGGTCTCGATCAGGTCATCTTGATGGTGTGCTGTCACGATAACTCCGCCGTACTTTTTAGCAACCGCCCGCAGGAATTCATATCGCGCGTATCGTGCATCAGCTTCAGAGGTACTTTTAGTCAAATTTCCATGGCCAATTTCACATTTCAATCTGTATTTCTGACTCAATTTCTCTACAAATCGTGCATCAGCTTCAGAGTCTTCTCCACGAATTCCATGCTCAAAATGCGCTACAATCAGCTCATCGGTTTCGTACTGACTCGCAAGCATGTCGAGCAATACCACCGAGTCCACCCCGCCTGATACTGCAACAATTCGCTTCACCAGACTTATCCGAGCTGTTTACTCAGCCACACGGCCAGCCATATTCCAAGGAAGCCGCCAACCATACCCATCAGGACGCTGGCGATACCAAAAGAATTGTAGTCGCCCCAAAGCATCGGCACTACGGCGCCAATTGTCATGCCACCAACGGCACCAATCGTGACGGTTCGTTTATTCATGCTTCCATTATACTCTACCGGTACTCACAGCAAGCTACGGTAATCAGTCGTATTCCTACTGAGCATGCTGCTTGTGCCGCACCTCTGGAATAAGACGTTCCGCCTGAATAAACATCTGCTTTGTACGAGCAATACCGACGTCGCTACCCTTTGATGCAATATAGATATACCGTCCCGCATATATAATAATACTGCTCGGGTCGTCGACTAATACCTGCATGACATCGGGCGTAAGATATGCTAATGATTCGATATGCTCGCCGGGCCTATAATACACAGCCATGTACGTATTAAAATCACCCTCGAGCTGGAGGGGTTTAAGGTCGACATTACTAGCGAACAAAGGAGCAATTGTGGTTTCGACTGAATTTGACCGTGGTATTAAAACTAAAGTAGGAAGTTGCTCCGGTACTTCTATAGCCATAGTCTGTAAGAAATAATCTCGATGACCTTTCGTGGAAGCTTTTGCCACACCATGGATCCAGAATCTCGCGTTTAAAAACTCACCTGTTACCAGCGAGGGTGTAAACCGAAATCCATTTGTCTGGAAAAAAGGATTACTCGGTGGTTGACCATGTGGCTTCCAGCCATTTGCTCGAGCAAACCTATGAAACCGCTTCGCATGAACGATGAGTCTCCGCTGCACAACCGACAAGACAGCTACGACAAAGATAATTCCGAAACTGCCTAGACCAGACGCAAGGCTATCGGCGCCATGCGTAAGAAATATAAAGTAAAGTACCCAAAAACCTCCAACTAAAAAGAACATTAGTACGAAAACGAGAAATACAAACGCCCGCTCCGAAGGCTTCCGATCAATTGCACGCTGTTTAGTACTAAATGGATTAGGAAATAATGCAGCGGGTTCAAGCTCACGAAAATCTATGTCTTTGTAGGTCATGCAGGTATTATAGCAAGCTGGCTGCTTCCTACTACATACATTAAGGTCATCACATATATCTGGTACTGCCAAACGGTATCTTCTCTTTTACCATCATATTGGTTGGCAATGTGTCGGCTGAATGAATCACCCGTTTGCCATAACGACCATTGATCTCATCAATTGCACCTGTAATAGCCCGATCACGAGCCAGTTCATCACCAAAGATACTCAATTGCTTGTCTTCAGGCTCGCTTAATTCATAACACGTCACGCCAATTTCTTTCACCAGAGGAGGGGCAGCCTGGAATAATTGTGCGGCTTGCTCATAGATTGCTTGATTCGAGAAAAAGGGTAGGGTAGCCATATGACGAGCGTGCCAGTACTTCCCGCCCCAGCCAGTTCCCTCGTGATGATAGCCTCTAGCATGTACCCGAACTCCTCGAGCTACCAGCCCCTGAGAGCGCACCTTCCAGCCGACTTCTTCACAAAGATGATGCAGGCGCTGCAATACCTCAGCCCGTGGCATTTTATACCGCTCCAATACATATTGCCGCCCCGCACTTTTTAGCGGGAAATCACGCTTATCTACTTCCCATCCACGTAGTCGCTTATACCAGTACGTCCCGTCGATGCTTTTAAATACCTGCCGGCGCAACGTTTCCTCACTGGCATCCAAAAACTCCAGCGGCGTAAAAATGCCAACCGCGTTCAACCGATGCTCCATGCGCCCAGCGATTCCCGTCAAGTCAGTCAGCTCCATACCAGCAAACACTTCGCGTAGATTCTCGTGCGTGATGACATCGAGGCCGTTCGGCTTGTGCAGGGAAGCGGCAGTCTTGGCCAGGAAACGGTTCGTCGCGATACCGACATTACAATTCATCGCCACCCCCACTTCATCCCATAGCCGCTGTTTGATTTCGTAGCCTATCTCTGCAATATCTCTCCCGGCTATTCGGTCAGTTGTCTCACTAAAGTCGATCACTCCCTCATCGATACTCTTCATGCGCACATGCGCCGAGTAGTCACTCATGATCCGCATCAGCTGATGATAAACATATTTATATTTCGGCGGATCGCTCTCCAGACCGATCAGGTCAGGGCAAAGTACAAGCGCGTCCTTTAGGCGCATACCAAGCTTCACTCCCATTGCCTTTGCCTCATAGCTACATGTTACGATCATGGTGTGCTCAGTACGACGATTCACGATCGCCACTGGTCGGCCGCGAAGTCTGGGCCTCGCCTGCTGCTCCACCGTCGCGAAGCAACTGTTTAGGTCGATGTGCATGATAAGCGGGCGAGTGGTGTTATACATGATCACCCTCCATCGTCAGTCGCCAGGTCAGTCGCTCGCTATCAAATTCTAAGCGATAATCCGCTCCACCGTCTGTCACATCAAACATATGCACCGTCCGCTTCCCCTGCACCGTCGGATGCCTAAGACCTATCTCTTCCACCTCCACTACTCGCCCGTTCGCTCGACGAAATCGCACCGGCTCACACATAGTACGCCCAGGCCGAAAGACAGCGACTACTTCTATTTGTTCGTTTAAAAAAGTTTCATCATTCATCAGAAATATCCTCGATTAAGCTTGTCGAGAAACGATTTCAATTTGTTCGCCCGTTATTTTACCCGTTTCTAGCAAAACCCCGAAGACGATAGATAAATGATGTTCCAGAGGGACGCTTTAGCAAAGAAATGAGCTCAGTGTGTATCTGGTACCTACAATGATTATACTACTCTTGCGGCTCAGAGTCAGCGGCTTGCTTGCCATCAGCAGCAAACAACTCATCAAGCTTTGTTACCAATTCAGATGGTGGATAGTCTGACTTGATCAAATAGTCATGTACACCGAGCTCCTTCGCGCGCTCAATCCGGCTTGGTTCAGCAAAGTCGCTCAAAATAATTATCCGAGTTGATTCCGGGCGCCCTTGGTACTGCTCCAAAAACTCTATCCCGTTCATATTTGGAAGCAGCATATCAAGCAAAATAACGTCATAGTCACTTTTTGTCACTGCATCGAGCGCCTGCTGTCCGTCCTCGGCGATCTCAAGCTCATATCCGGCTTTCTCCAAAGCATCTTTGTAAAATTTCTGCATGACAGGGAAGTCTTCAACCATCAATATACGTTTTGTCATTTCTTATGCTCCTTTTTCAGTGTCAAAATAATCGTCGTCCCTACTCCGTGTCCTGAGTGGATATCAAGCTTTCCTCCATGTGCACGAGCAATCCGGGCAGCGGAATACAGACCAATCCCAAGTCCTCCTACATGTCCCCGCTCCATGCCCCGAATACCTTGATTTACAAATCGCTTGAGCTGGTTTGCTATTTCTTCCTGCTTCATACCCTTCCCGCTATCACGTATCAGTATCTTTATGCTACCAGACTTTTCAGTAACGCTATAGTGCACCGCCTCTCCTGGCTTGCTATATCGAAAAGCGTTATCAAATATATTTGTCAGAGCTAGGCTCAAGCGCAATGAACTCACATCGGCAATAGCCTCGGAGCGCGTATTTTGCATTGGGAGTAAATCATCATCACGCTCGTTACTGTGAGCAAGTCTGCGCCCAATCTTTTCTACAAGAGACACGACATCTACATTATGCTCAAATGAAATCGTTCGATCGCGCGGTGCCGCCTCCAAAAGATTATCGATCAAACGAATTTGGTTCTCATTTTCAGTCTTGAGCATTTCAATATATCGCCTGGTTGTATCGTCTATTTCCCCGACGTCATTGTGATTGATTGCATCGATAATAGTCGTCACAGCTGATGCAGGATGCTTTAGTTGGTGGGCTAAAAGAGACAGAAAGGAATCGTAAGCTTTTTCACGCGCCTCCATCATATCGAGTCGCTGAAGATATCGTATCACCTGCCCAAACAGTAGAAAGACAGCAGGGTAGAATACCATCGGGAGCACTAGTGTCTCAAGACTTCGTGATTCATTGACGATGTACAAGTGTAAAATCAGTGTGGCAATATACGTTGCGCCACTCAGTGCCGCTGTGAGCATCACCGCCTGCCCCCCAAATATCAACGCTGCCGTCATGATCGGAAACATATATAGCACTGTGGTCCGCGCATCGGCGCCACCCTGTACATACGTAATAATTCCGGCAAGCACCATATCAAATATCAATTGAGCAGCCGTCAAGAATTGTTGCGTGCGAAGGCGCTCGGCAAAGACTTTTGTAATGATCGCGAAAAAACCATTGACAAGCAGGCCTATCCCCAATATACCAATGTACTGGGGTAGCAACTCATAGTTATCACCCGTCACCCAGATCGTTGCCACGACAATACCAAATACCAGCAACATGTACGGCCACCTGATAAGAACCAATCTTGCATTGTTCTTTGCCGCTGTTTCAGCAGCTTCTTTCTCGCCGGTGATATTGTATCGTGAAAGATCCATAGTAATTACGTTTACTATTTAAGTATATACCACCCCTAGAAATCACTGAAAGTTTTTGGTACAATCTACCAGGTACATATGGCACCGTAGCTCAGTTGGTTAGAGCGCAGGACTCATAAGCCTGAGGTCACAGGATCATTCCCTGTCGCTGCTACCAAAGAAATTACCTCACAAGTACGTGGGGTAATTTCTTTAGCGCACATCATAATCAATAAAATGGTATAATAAGAGTACTAATCTTAAGGAATGGAGGAATCCATGGTTGAAGATAATACTACAGTAGTACGGGAAACCGATGCAGTAAACGGCGCAGCCGTGCAGCGGCAAACGGTTCGCCGTGACCGCAGCACTTCGGGAGCTATTATAGCGAAG
>DASWXM010000009.1:0-15467 GCA_036405515.1 Saccharimonadales bacterium (SeqCode)
AGCCAGATGAGCCAGACCGGGCCAAGAAAGATTGCGAGAAGCACAAACCAATCTTCTTTACCGAGCTTTTTGCCGATATGGTACATAGCAATAATCATAAAGACCAATGACGCAAGGTTGACGAATGGAACGAAACTAAGAAGTACCCACCAGCCGTGCTGTCCACCTAGTTCGAGCATTTTCCAGCTGTTGTATATAGGCACCCAAGCAATCCATGATGGTGTACCGGCTTTTTTGAAGATTTTTCCAAGAAAAATCGCCGTGATAACATACGCAACAGCGAATACTACAAGGTAAATAACCAGAGCCCCTATAATTGCTGCTGCTGTGATACCTGCATCGGCACCCATAGAGTCTGTACTGTAGAGACTGCTGTCGTAAGTACTGTAACTATCCATTCCTATCTATTCCTCCCTTTGAATAATATGTCCTCAGTATAACACGTGGTAAAATTGTACAAGTGAAAATACTTTTAGGAAGCGAGTTGGCTGGCTTTATCAAAGAGCGCCAAGCAAGACAAGTACGAGCATTACGCCAAGCGGAGAATATTGCTCCAAAGCTTGCGATTGTTCAGACGACTGACGATCCTGTGATTGAAACATATGTACGAATGAAGCAGCGATATGGTGCTGATATTTTAGTGGATGTAGAAGTGTATAAGATTGATAGCGCGGATCTCTTTGCGACTATCGATACCCTTAATAAAGACAGCGGTGTGCATGGTGTAATTATTCAGCTACCGCTTGCAGATATGTCGCAGACCGAACAAGCAGTGAATATGGTAAGTCCTGCTAAGGATGTCGATGGGCTTGGTAGCGATGCTATTTTTGTGCCTGCGACCCCAATGGCGATCGACTGGCTGCTTGCTGGATATAACGTCACGCTGAAAGACAAGAAGATTGCGATTGTCGGGAAGGGACGCCTAGTTGGTGCACCGCTTGCAAAGCTCTGGGGAGCGGCTGGCCATTTGGTAAGTGTCTATGATCGTACCAACAGCGAAGAGTTAGAGGATGAGTTACGCGAGAGCGATATTGTTGTGAGTGCAACGGGTGTTCCGGGGCTTATTGTTTCTTCGATGATAAAACCAAATGCGGTCGTAGTTGACGCTGCTACTGCTGCTGAGCACGGTAAAATTATCGGCGATATCGATGAATCACTACGCACACGTCAGGATCTGACAATTACCCCTGAAAAAGGCGGTGTGGGACCGCTAACAGTTTGCGCGCTTTTTGATAATGTAATACGTTCTGCGCGACTGGTTGCCGAAACTAAGTCGGATAACTAGTTAAGACCGAGGGTTTCTTTGACTCGACCAACTACTTGGCTCGGTGTAAAATCTGCCTTTACGATATAGCTTGAGACATTTAGTGATTCAAGAATCTTAGGCGATTCTTCCTGGCCCATATTAGTCAAAATGATCACAGGGAGATCTTTGCCCCAATCGTGTTTGCGAATCTCTGCGAGGGCTTCATCGCCACCCATTTCGGGCATCTGGAGGTCGAGTAGGATGATGTCGGGCGCGAAATCTTTTACGAGAGTGACGCCGCGCTTGCCATTGTCGGCAAGTTGTACTTCAAAACCATCTGCTTCAAATTTCAGTCGGTACATCTGGCTAATGGTCTGGTCGTCTTCGATGATGGCAATTTTAGTCATATTTATTAGTATACAACCTTTCTATGATTAGTTTAATATTGATCCTTACGGAGTATGGCATAATAAACTGGTGGATAAAGATAGACGTTTATTTGAGAGAAGGGTTGCAAAACCTCGCGTAAGGGAAGCAAAGCCGGAGGATATCGCACGTCTAGTAGAGATAGACATGGAGTGCTTCCAAGATGTTTACGAACAGAATCCTAAAAGTGCAGATGATATTCACGAAATGCTAGCCTTGCGTCAGGGTATTGCTGGAAATCTCATGGTGGTAGGTGAGATAGATGGTCAAATCGAAGGTTTTATGACCTGTCTAAGAACAGATAAGGACCATACCCAGATTACAAGCTGGGAGGAAACGACCAATGACGGTACTTTGATTGATGTTCATCAGCCCGATGGAAAGAATTTTTATATCGTCAATCTTACGACGACAGGCAAAGGTTCTGAGCATAATCTCAGCGACCAACTGATTGCTCGATTGTTTGGAAGACTTCTTGAAGCCCAAGTCGAAAAAGCCTATCTTTTAAGCCGTATACCTCAGTTTTCTCAATGGACTGCCGCGCGACAGATTAACTTTGAAGATCTTTCGGAAGATGAACAGGACCTGCTCGCAGAAACATATACTCAAGCAACTAAGATCGTGGATGGAAAAGAGTGTTTCTATGACGGAATGCTACGGCGTTATGCTGAGTCTGGGGCAAAACCCGTAGCTGTGTTACGCGATGGTTATGGGGATCCTGCATCACATGATTACAGTGTACTTTGTGTATTTGAGAATCCATTGCCTGATGTGCTTAAGAAAAACCATACTCTTTCGGTAGTTGCAGGGTATGTTGTACGCCGTGTAGCTAATCATCCAAAGATCATCGAGAGACTTCCATAAAAATGATTTTTATTGTATAAATTTTAGGACGGAGTAGTCTCTCAGTGAAGGAGTGGTCTCGTGCAAACGAAAACCATCAAGAGGGCTCTACTCTGGGCCCTTGTCATCTTTTCGATCGCATCTCTCGTGTTCACACCCCTCGGTCCGCTGAAGGACGACATCATCCAAGTTTTGCCTTGGTTTGGTGTCGGAGTGGTAGCTACAGAGGTGCTCTTCATCGGTGGTTTGGCTATGATGGCAGCATCGATGGGGGTAAAATTTCGAAACCCTCTCAGGCTGCGGAGGGAGCTCAAAAGCCTCCTGGCAGCGACAACCACTACAAAGATGTTCTGGTTTGGATTTTGGATCAATGCTGCTGGTGCCGTAGCCTCAAGTATTGTTCTTGGTGCTGGTATCCTGATGGCATTGCCTCCATCAAGTTGGGGTGTCCTGTCTCTCGTGGTGGTTGATATCACCGCTACCGTGGTGATTAGGGGCTGGGTTGTGAGGGCTCATGCGCGTGAGCGCGGTCTTTCGTGAAAACGATTGGCCGCGCTCACTGCGCTAGACCATTAGCGTTGTATTAATATATAATGTCAATTAAAGTTCGAAATACAATAAAAGAAAGTGGTGAGTGGGCAGTGCAGACTACTGGTATTAACAGCAAAACTTTCTCAGTTGAAGTCAGTCACACATACCTAGATCAGCTGTTCTCTCACGAGCAAGAACAGAGTGTAAGGCAATTTCAGCATGAATCCCAGGGATGGACCGATGCCCATTATGAGATTGTGCTTTTTGACGACTATAATATCAAGGGCTTGAAAGTAACGCATGATGAAGTTCTCGAGAAGCTTAAGAGTCTTCATGTCAGTCCAAGGTACTACGCTTTTGAGAAAGATATGATAGCTTACGTCCCTCAATTGCTTGATAGTATTTTGGTTCCAAAGATTAAAAGACAGTACGAAACATACATTGATCGATCTGGCCGCTATCCATGTTCGTTGCTTACTGCTGTTTGGTATTTGGTCAGACTAGGCCATATCACCGACACTAATCGAGCACTTCGGGTTGTTGACGATCAAGATAATTTTGAGCCTGCTAACGAATTGGTTAATTTTTTACCGCGCTACTTCTCAGAAGTTGAGAACAAAGCAAAGAAACTTATTCAGGCGACTGCATTTCATGATAGTGTAAATTGCATCAAGAATATTTACTTTGACGCAGATATCAGCGCAATTAGTAGCCAGAAGGTGTTGGATTGATGATTGACGGACTATCGATCTTTGTGGTTATTATAGCAATTGCGGCGTTATGCCTTGGCTTCTTCTTGCTACTAAATGAAGGCAGAAACAGGCAAAAAATGCTTTTTGCCTGTTTAAATTTCTTCGCAGCCGCTTGGATACTAGCAAACTACTTTGGCAGCAATACTATCAACAAGATAACTCAATATCTTGTTATTGCTGACTATGCTCTTGGAATTATTCTTGTACTTTTCTTTTGGTTATTTATTCTTGAGACTCGGAGAAATATTCTTGGTCGCACAAAAGCATACTCTGTAAAAGTGGTACTTCCTGTCATCTATACGGCTCTATTGATTGTACTTATTTTTTTGGGCTACATTGTGCACGTAGATGTGGGGACGAGGCTCATTATATCGAATGAGGCGCTTTACGTAGCCTATCCGATAGGTATATTACTACTGGCGTCTTTAGGGCTAAAAGACCTTATTGTGACCATAGCAAGAGCTCGTCATCGGAGCGACAGAAAGCGTCTCAAGCTTGTAATTATAGGTCTATCTATCGCTTTGTTGTGCATTTCAGTACCGAATTTGATCCTAGAGAATTTACTACCAAAAGGTCCGTTACTTGAGGGAGCATATAATAGTGCATATCTGGGAGTTCTGGTCTTTCTTGCACTATCGACGTATGCCATCGTGCGTCATGGGCTTTTTGATGTTAAGTTGGCGGCAATTAGAAGTGCAGTCTACGCACTATCAGTTATTACACTTGCTGGCATGTACTATGCGTTAGCGTACTTTGTTTCTGTAGCGCTTTTCCAGGGTCACGTGAGTAATACGGTGAGTGTCAGCCCGGTTAATGTTGGACTTGCGCTAATATTGGCGTTTATCTTCCAGCCAATTAAAAGTTTCTTTGATAGAATCACGAATGACATTTTCTATAGGGACAGATATGATAGCAATGAGTTTTACGCTCGCTTAAGCGAATTGCTGACGAGTACGACAGATCTACGCCAATTGATGCAGCGAGCAGCCACGGAAATAGCAATGACGCTGAAAAGTGAGCAAGCATTCTTCTTTTTGCAGCATGACCAAACTCATCGCATGACTGCGGGGACGAAACATCATGCTGGATTACCCGTTGCTGATGTGGAGTATTTCAATACTCATATTGCAGGGCATGAAGGCAATGTTGTAGTGACAGAACTGCTTGAGGAGCGAAGTCATCTGCGACGTCTACTTGTGAGTCATAAGATCGCTATGATTATGCCATTGACGAGAGGAGATAATCTGCTCGGATATTTTGTACTCGGTGAGCAGCGAAGTGTTGGCTATACAAAACGTGATGTGAGAGTCTTGAACACTATCTCTGATGAGCTCGTGATTGCAATTCAGAATGCACTTTCCGTCCAGGAAGTAAAAGAGTTAAATGCACATCTTCAGCAACGGATTAGTGCCGCAACATCAGAGTTGCGCCGTACGAATGCTCGATTGCGTAGACTTGATACGACAAAGGATGAGTTTCTTTCTATGGCTTCGCATCAACTTCGCACACCGCTCACAAGTATCAAGGGTTATTTGAGTATGGTGCTTGATGGTGATTTGGGAAGAGTATCTTCTACGCAGAAAAAAGTACTCGAAGAAGCCTTTACGAGCAGCGAGCGAATGGTGCATCTTATCCACGACTTTCTCAATGTATCTCGCTTGCAAACAGGCAGGTTCGTCCTGGAGCTTGCAGAAGGTGATCTATCTAATCTTGTAAAAGATGAAGTTGATAGTCTTCGGCGGGTAGCGGAAAGTAGAAACATGACTATCGAGTATCAAGATCAAGCTGGCCCAACACCTTTGGTGCTTGACGACACAAAATTGCGGCAGGTAGTGATGAATTACATCGATAATGCGATTTACTACTCAAAGCCCGATACGGCAATTACCGTACAGCTAACCAAGCAAGATGGCAACATAGTCTTGAAAGTTCATGATACTGGTATCGGTGTACCGCTCAGTGAGCAGCCGCAGTTGTTTGAAAAGTTTTTCCGGGCGACAAATGCACGCAAGCAACGTCCAGATGGTACGGGAGTAGGACTATATCTCGCAAAGAAAGTGATTACGGCTCATGGAGGAGATGTACTTTTCAGTTCAAAACCTGGCAAAGGAAGTACGTTTGGATTTAAACTTCCGCTGATACAAGATCAGGCTCTGCTAGAAAAAAATAGCACGAAGCAATTCTGACAATAGCCATACGATAACGAGCACGACTAATGTGGCGATCATAATAGGCTTTGCAATACGCTTTTTTTCATGCCACCACTGCCGAGGTTTGCTGCGATCAACTGCTTCGACTTTTACAACTTGTGGCACTGCCTGCTTGGCATCCGCACCACGATATACTTTATTACGTTTCTTCTTCGTCTTTCCCATATATTTTCCAGTATATCAAATCCCCCTCACTTTTTAAGGTGAGGGGGATGCATGGAGTTCTGGGGTCAATTATTGACGACGACTTGTGAGGTAGTAGGCGCCTGCGCTTGTAAGTGATACTGCGCCAAAGAGCTGTGCAAGTGCTTCCTCTGGACCAGTAGTAGGGAGTGCTTTAGCCTCTGGAGTTTCAGGTGTTGGAGTCTCTTCCTTACACTTTGAGCTACCGATAGGGGCGTATTTATCCTGGTCTTTCTTGTCAACGGTGATTGTCTCGCCTGTCTTAGGGTTACAGACGACGACCTTCTCTTCTTCTGGGACATCGACATCCGCCTCGTCACAATCATCTGGCGTGCCTGGTACATCTGGCGTATCGACACAAACGGTATTGGTGATACGACCCGCCTGCTGTTCTGGCACCTTAGCTTTTAGGGTGAAATTCATTGTTTCGCCAACTTTAAGGCTTGGAATTGTGTAGGTCCACTTGTTGTCGGTAATTGTGCCGTGTTCTGCTGAGACAAGTGTAACGCCCGCTTCCGGTGTGTCGGTTACGACTGCATTTGTCAGATCTTGATTGCCGGTATTTGTTACAGCAATCTGGTAGCTGTATTCGACATCAACATTAACCTGCTTGTATTCGACACCTTCAACAAGTTTTTGGATCTTGATCGCTGGTTTCTTCTCTTCTTTTGGAGGAGTCTTGATACAGCCCTGAATTTTACCGTGACCGTAGGCAATGATAGGAAGAACGTTTCCTGTGCCATAGGTAAGGTCTACCTGGTAGTAACACATGCCGTTCTTTGGCTGTGTCGGTACGGCAGTCTCCATGGTGTATGTGCCTTTAGTGAAAACTTTTGTCTGGACTGAGCGATTGTAGAGGATTTGCTTATTCCATGGCTTACCGTCTAACGCCGGGGCATGGAATGAGTTGATAGTTAGACGTACTTTACAGTCTTTTGAGCCCGATACTTTGAAGCTTACTTTAGCGACGCTATTCGTAACGCTAAAGGCAAGGTTTGGACGCTTCTGTGT
This sequence comes from Saccharimonadales bacterium (SeqCode), assembly GCA_036405515.1. Lineage (GTDB taxonomy): Bacteria > Patescibacteriota > Saccharimonadia > Saccharimonadales > Saccharimonadaceae > JASLCR01. The sequence continues at coordinate 7,203 of DASWXM010000009.1, forward strand.
CGTAAGATCAACGCTTGTGTTGCCTCTCTTGCCGATTGCTTCCACGGTACAGCGCGGCGCAGTGCCAACCTGACCGGGTGTCTTTGCTTCGCTATCAAGCTGAGCCAAGCCAATCACCGACAGTGACAGCAGGGCTGTAGCGAACATTAATAGTTTACTTTTCATTACATACACCTCCTCGCATAGGTTGTAATTTATTATGTAAAACCACGGTTATTTCCCCGAAGCTTCCACCTCCTCACAAGGTAGTTACTTCCAATGTATCATAAATATATGCAAATGTCAATATTTTACAACACTTTTGTCAAATAAGCTCAAGAGGAATGGAAGAGTGCACCCCCTTGTATATATGAGTTTTTTTTGATATAGTTTTCATCTGTAGAGTTTGTATTTCAGAAGTATAAACGCCTTGAATGGTGAAAGTAAGATATCCGTCTCTGCGCAGCTCATATGGATCTTTCAGACCATATGAGCGTCAAATTTCTCGGAAATGAACAAAAATGTCAGCATTTTTGGTTACATTTCTCTCAAAATTTGGCCTCATCGTCTAACGGTTAGGACACCAGGTTTTCATCCTGGCAATCGGAGTTCGATTCTCCGTGAGGTCACCATAAGAGACTCATCCTTCATGGATGGGTCTTTTGTTGTGTTGACTAAGGTGTAAAGTATGCTTAATTCGGGCGTTCGAAATACGTTTTTCGACAGGTCGTACTGAATACCGCTCGGAAACACTAATCGTTGATATATTACTTGATGCTCTACAGATGCGTTACTCCATATTTTTACCGCGTTCGACATAAATTGAAGCGCATAATCAATTGAGTCGGTTTTCAAATTAGACAAGGAGCCGATACTATCGAGATCTTTTTGTACGGCATCTGATTCGGTCTTAATTTTAGCTACAAGCTCGTTCTTCTCATCAAAAGTCAGCTGCCCCGCAACAAGCATTTCAACTGCTTTGGTTTTTTGTTGTGCGAACTGCTCCAGAAGCCTGTGCAGCTTCTTCTGTTGGACGATTAAGGCTTGTGCTTCCTGTCGCCAAACGCGTACGATCATCTCTTTCAGAAACTTCTCCATGTCAGGATCAGGGCTCAATGAGCCAAGTAAGCGCAGAAACTGTTCGTGCATCTCTTTCGTTTGCACTGACGGCACATGACAACGCGAGCAGTGGTAACGAGGTGAATACTTTCCCGAACCATTCCGAGGACTGCTGCCTGTTAGCGGTTTATCGCATGATGCACACAGTAAGAAACGTCTGAGCGGGAACTCAGGGTTAATCTTTTTATATTTGGCTGCCGTATTTTTATTGGTTTTCAGCAGTGCTTGATTACGGTGAAATACCGCAGGTGTAATGATGCCTTTGAACTGAGTTGAAATCAGCTGGCCGTCAGTGTGACTACTCTGCTCAAGACCTGCGTAAATAGGGTTGCGGAGCATTTTACTAAGTGCTTGTATTCGCACTGGCTTACCTTTAGCTGACTTTAGCCCCATACTCTCACACATCTTAATCAAACTCGACATTGTATAAGTACCTGTTGCGTATGCTTCTAGAATACTCGCCACCTGGTCACCAACACCGTCGGTAGCAGCAAGCGTGGATTTACCAAGCACGTCTCTAACATTTCTCAGCCCAAGAGGCGCTTTGTGCATACGGTAGCCGCCTATAGCGTGCTCCTTCATGTTCTCTAGTACCCGCACAGACTTAACCGTATTGTCATGCTGAGCAAGTACCGCTTCAATGTTCTGAACAAGCAAATCGTTTGGAGTTTCGCTCAAATTCGAGTTGGTGTTTTTGTATTCGACTCCAAGTTTCGCTAATAGGGTTCGTACTGCGAAGAAGTCCGCAGCGTTACGAGATAATCTATCTGTCTGGTAGGTCACCAGATAACTAATGCGACCCTTATTTTTTGTAAGGTAGCCGAGCATTTCTTTCATTGCTGGGCGATCTAGCGTTTTGGCCGATACACCATCATCGTGGTATATCTTTTCAATCAGCACGTCATTTCGTGATGCCCAGTCCTGACACATCTTCTGCTGAGTATCAAGACTCGCTCCCTCAACCTGCTTATTGGTTGAAACACGAAGATAAATAACTGCCTTTTTCATACTTTATTTTCCATATTATTGGCCATATTAACAGGACTTTTACCATTTTTCGAACTCATACAATTGCGAACAGAAATTCTTACTATCGCTTCGACATCATTGAGTAACGATTCCAGCTCTTCGTCCGTCAAGTTTTTTGATTTTTGCCCCAGTAGCTTACGTGCTTCCTTGAGGGATATTGTCTCCATGTTATATTCTCTCGGGTATGGGACACCGACGAGCTCACTGATAGTCGGTGTCCCTGTGAACCTATTCGTAGCATACCGAATACCATGTAATATCTTTGCTGTGGTTAGTACAGCAAAGATTTAGGGGTAGGTATGCTAGAGCCTTCGCGAGTTTCAATACCAACTTTCTGTCACAATAAGTACTAGTAATTACACCTATTATTAACCACGTTTACACACTAACTATCACACGAAAAATACCACGTAAATACACACGGAACCTCATGACTAACAAGAACACTGTCGGAAGACCATCAAAGCTAAATTACACAACCATGATTAAGCTGGCAGACGCATTACAGCATAGCGCAAGTATCAGTGATGCTTGTCGATATGCTGGAATAAGTCGGGACACTTACTATCGTCATCGCAAGAACGAGCCGATATTTGCGGAAATGATGAATACCGCAATCGCGAATCAACACAAGTTAATGTTTAGTTTTCTGACAACATAGCCACAAATTCATTACCTTTACGCACTTTTTTGCTGCATATTTTGTCAGAAAAAGTGGCAAGATTCACGAATAACCATGTGACGATTGGCAAAACTATTTCCCAAGAAAAATTACACGCGTTGTTACTTAGGAGCCTTAAAGTGCAAATAATGAACAGGGTTTGCTTTCAATAATACCTCTGGAGCACGGCCAGGGGTCGTAGGAGCGATTTTATAGTATTCAATCGAGTACGAATGGAATACAATAGAAAAGGATATGCCAGCCAGTCTTAAACAGCTTACGATGTATGCTCGTGATTATATTGACTTAATCGCGCCTAGCTTAGCGTCGCGTCAATCAAAAAAAGTCGTTCTACCGAAAGACATCTTAGATGTAACCCCACTATACAAACACACCAATGACTTTGACTATGAGACGCTCAGGTTCGATTTAAATCTTCAGATGGAAGTTGCTCGCCTCGAAGAAGAAGAGGCTCTACTGGACAACACTGATCAGGACGAAGATAAAGCCGAAATCGACGAAGAGACACGAAAAAAGCTAGACTTTTCAAAAGCCCTAGACGACATTTATCGCAAACAAGAAACTAGTTCATATACCAAGCAGATCAACTTAAAATTTGGTCGCATTAGTTTTCGTGGTAAACCCGCGCCCGATAGCTTCGGTAATGACGAAGAGGACGATGAGGAATATAAGTCTGTTGAACAACATCTATTTACCGTACCTATTTCTATTTCATTTCGAGATAGTGGTGGCAAGCGACATTACTCTATAACGATTGACGATAGCCTAATTAAAACGGACATCTCCTTCCTACGACGATACATGGCTCAAGAATACCGTGACCAATTATTCAAGTTTGTTGCGATGCACGAGAGTGGCGATGAAGCCACCATACCACTAAAATTCGCATATATTGACGAGTTGTGGGCCAAGACTAAGCAGTACCTACTGTACTCCGATGCACTGGATATTATAGATGAGCCAGACCTCGAGAATGTAATCATTGTGCTAGCTCCAAAAGTAAATCACTTCTTATCACAGGATTTACTCGGTATCGTAGAGGCGGCAGATGATGACGCACTCCTCGAGACATCGCTTAGCGCATGGGTTAATGATGGCGATATGTCTATAAATGAGCCTCAGGATGACAATGGCTCAAATGAATTATTCTTCCCATTTCCATACGACCAATCCCAACTACAAGTACTCGGCAAAATAAACAATAAGGGCGCTGTAGTGGAAGGGCCGCCAGGAACTGGTAAATCACAGACGATCGCCAACATCCTCTCTCATCTTGCTGCGACAAATAAGAAAGTCCTGTTTGTAAGTCAAAAAGACCAAGCTGTCCGAGGTGTCAAAGATAAGCTAAAGACCTTGGATGTGCCGTATCTATTTGGCTACATACCCGACCGTTCTTCTAAACTCCACTCGGACGAGGATGACAGAGACAGTGCGTCTCACGCTCTGAAAGGTCTTGCAAATAGCGGCTACTTCTCAAACTCGGCAGTTATTAACCCAATTGATAATCTTGTAAATATGTCAGCTCACAAGCCACAGTTTGACTTAGCGATCAACGAGGAGCGGAAGTATTTTGGCCTTTACGAAGAGTGGTTATCGCTTGATCAATATGACTTTGGCGAAGACAGTGAGCGAATCACGAAAGACTGGTTTGATGAGCACACTAGCAAAAATGCTCTGCTAATCTCACAACTAGGTTCGCTAACATCCCAGGAGAGTGCCATTGAATCACTCGAGAAGGATATTGCGGAGACAGCACAGCAACAAGATAATCTAAAGACGCTACATGCCAAGCTGACAGCAGCTTATGAAAATAAGTCACATTATTCATGGGTTTCGAGTGAGAATATCCTGCTACGTAGTCTTACTTATAGTCAGATAGCTGAAATTACAAATCGAGTTCTCGTAACATTTGATGAAGAAGCGACTGACAGGAAAACAAACTTTGTTTCAAGTAAACTCAATGCGATGAAGCTCGGCAGAAAACTTGACCAGGCTCTCAGTGCGCTACCTCAAGAAATTTACGCAGATATTAAAGCGATTGTTTTTGAAGAAACTACCAAGACAAACCGATACGCTATGCTCAAAGAGGTTGTCACTTATTTCGAGAATAGAGCAAAGCTAGAAGATCGTGCCAAACAACTAACTAACAATGTAAAGACTCTAAAATCTGAGTTAAAACAAAAGCAAGAGCAGTACCTTGCGATCAAACAAGATGCTGGTCGCTTAAAAAACCAAGTGTCGAAATTACAAATCGACGATTCTCACATGGAACGTTTAAAGAAACTTCTTACCGATGAAGGCGACGTGTGTTTTGAACGTATTTTGCGCAGAAAACACCTAACTGATGAACTCGCTAATTTTGAGGCGCTGAATCCAAATGCAATCCGCGAAGAAATTAAAAGTGAAAAAAAGCGTTACAAAACTAACGTTCGCGCATATATCCGCAATAGGCTAATGGACAATGCGTACCGTTATAGGCAAACCGTACGGTATCGTGCAGCCCTTGAGAGTATCGGGCGCAAGCTCAACAAATCAAAAAAAGCGTACAAAACATTCGACTCTCTAAAATCAGACCCTTTCAATTTCGAAGCAATGTCTGGGCTTATTCCAATCTGGATGATGGGGCTGGATGATGCTTCTCGAATCCTCCCACTACAGGCAAATATATTTGACTACGTTATTATTGACGAGGCTTCACAGTGTAATATCGCGTATGCACTACCAGTAATGTTTAGGGCGAAGCACACGATCCTCTTTGGAGACACCTTACAGATGCGTGACACGACTATAGCATTCAAATCCAATGAGCAGCTTTCCGCATTAGCAACGAAACACTCTATTCCCGAAGACTTACAGATAAAGGCATCGGAAGACACCGTTAAATCTGTTATGGATATTGCCAAGTTAGCAGGTTTTGAGACATCAATTCTGCAAAATCACTACCGCTCACCAATAGAGCTCATTGGCTTTTCGAATGACAATTTTTATGCGCCAAGGGGACGAGCACTCCAAGTAGTTAATGACGACATCCTCGCCACAGATGAGGGACGTGTACTTACTAATCATGTCATCCAGCCAGACTTATCGCGTGAACTGTCCGATAAAACAAATCTCTCGGAAGCGTACTATATTTTCAATCTTGTGAAAAAGATAAAAAATGACCCTAAAACAGCTGATAAATCTATCGCGATTTTAACATTCTTTAACGAACAAGCTGAGCTTATTCGTCGTGTTATAACCGATGAAGATATAAAGGTTTCAGCAATTGAAGGTATCCAGGGAGATGAGCGAGATATTGTTATCTATTCATTCGTTATCAAATCCCCAGAAGAAAAACGACGCTATACGGCACTTACTGGGGAAGGTGGTGAGATTAAAAAAGAGATAAACGAAGGTCGCGTGAATGTCGCATTTAGCCGAGCTAGACTTCAGGTGCATTGTGTAACATCCATGCCACCTAATATATGGCCCGACGGGATCTGGATAAAGAAATACCTTGATTATGTCGAAAAACACGGTCGAGTCGCTCGCCTGACAAAAGCCGAACAAACCTTCGACTCACTATTCGAGGAAAAAGTTTACGAACACCTCTACTCAACACTTGATCTAAATCGCTTCTCTCTACTAACGCAAGTTGAAAGTTGCGGATTTAAAATCGACCAAGTCATTCGGGACAACACAACAGGTCAAAAGCTAGCACTTGAAATTGATGGACCAAGTCACTTTGAGGATGGCAATGGCCAGGTCAGAGTTAGTGGGGATTATGAACGACAATTCGTTCTAGAGACTGCTGGATGGGAATTTTATAGAATATCGTACATTGATTGGCAGCAAAATCGAAAAGGTACTCTCGACGAGTTGGACAACTTTATTGACGGGCATTTCTCCAGGGACGTCGCGCAGGATGACGATGGGTTTGTTGATGAAGAAGAGTACAAGCCAAGCTACACAACGACCACTGTCGAAGTACCAGAAGATTTAATCGAAACAATCAAGGCCGCATCAGCAAAAGCCCCTAAGAATGCGTTTGGACGTAGCAAAGTGGCCAAGAATGAGTCAATAGAAAATACGTCGATGAATCCGTCATTTGTAACCCCTTTCGATAAAGAGTTGCAAGAAAAGGAAGAGAACCTCACTCGCAATGAGGCAGTACCAGCACCTACCGTGGAACCAAACGACTTTGCCAGCTGGATCAACACTCAGTCGATTTCCGTTCGTCAACCCAATCCCGAGACTAACAAGGGGTGGGAGGCGCGTTTTCGAGTTAAAGATAATCTAGAAGCCGATCAACTTACTCGAACGCTTTTACAAGCGGGTATAGCTGCTGGTAAGGCATGGAGTAAAGGCGCTAGCCTTGTAGTGCCTGTATATGGCGAGCAAAACGTCACTTTTATACAATCACTCACTCAAACACCTAGTGGATATAACGAAGTTAAACAAGAAGTAGCGGCACACTCAACTCCCACGATAGCCAAGCCTCAAAATGAGGTGCCCGCAACAAGTTTCAGTGTAGGCGAAAGGGAGGTGGATCAGACTGAATTCACAAAGTACCTAAACGAGCGCGTAAATAGCAATATCCAGATACGGTACCAGTCAATGCGAGCGGGCAGTGCACGATTCTGGCGCGACCTTGAACTAATCGGATTCGATGAAGTATACGTGCAGGTAAAACACGACGACAAAGACTACCCTGTAAAATACAGGCGCGATAGAGTAGTTGAATACAAGTAAACTTTGTTTCACGTCGCAGAAAACAAACTGATAAGAAAAGCTAGTCGTATACTCTATATCAGTATGTTCTACTAGTAGCGGGTATATTATTTACTACCGTTACCACCCTCATATACTCGTGAATAGCAGCCAACTCACTACAGATCTCGTTCCATTTCGATACCAGGAGGTTCACCAAAATTATCTCGAATGACTTAGGCTTTCTAATAAACCTAGGTCATTTTTGTTTAAGTGTACAAATGTATGTTTAGAATCAAGACCTTCGGCATTAATATGCTCCTGTATCTTATACATAGCCCAGTTACAGAAAGTATGGGTTTGCTTTTTTGAAATAGGAAGGCTGTCTATCAGCGCGAGAGAAAGCTTATCCTCACCATTAATTGATACTTTGCCTCTATTGAACTTATTTATTGCTGTCGGTTCCTGTCTTGTAGCACCCTTGCTCATTGCCACACCAATAACATTTTGCCCTCAATCAGCTCCAGAAACTCAGGTAAGTCTTGTTTAAGTTTTGAGAAAATAAATACATCTCCGAACTTGTCTCTCAGCTCGTCAATGTAAGGGAATGTTCTAAATGTGTAGACTATCATCTATGTTTAATAGTAGCTTATTCCAGCGAACAATCTCATTAACAATCGAATTATAAATCGAAGACTTAAGGGTCACCAAAGTAAAAACGTCACGATTGGTGGCATTTTTACTTTGGTAATTTCACTTGTGAAATG
>DASWXM010000010.1:0-3710 GCA_036405515.1 Saccharimonadales bacterium (SeqCode)
GTTGGTTAGGCCGCGTCATTGCTTATACAAATAATACAAAATATCTCTGTTAATTGCAACATCCGCCCCTGTTTGTTACAATAGCGTAGGTTTACGGGCGATTAGCTCATTTGGCTAGAGCGCGTCATTGACGTTGACGAGGTGAGAGGTTCGAATCCTCTATCGCCCACCAGGCGCAGTAACCTATCCTCCTTTGAAAAAGGAGGATTTTATTTTCCCACAAGATTATAAAAGTTTTCCACTGGGTATTTTTCCGCTCATTACTCTTTAATATGCGTACCGTGATATATGAATGGATACAGTGTTCTATTGACATAAGAATTATGATGTGTTAATATAAAAGGGTGATGAATACAGCACACACTGCCACCCCTGGCACCCATACAAAGAAGTCAAAGTTAGAGTCTTTCTCACTCAACTTCGAGTACAATCGTACTCTTCGAGAAGAGCGCCAGAAGACTAAGCAACGAACTACTGATAAGCACTAGTAGCTTAAGAGAGTTATACCGCTTACTGAAAATAGAGAGTTATCCTGCTCTCTATTTTTTAATATCAATTATTTCCCCGTCTTTTGTTGCAAGCATCACTGCCTTATCGGTCACATCAAATTTCGTCATATAGTTGCCGATAAGTAGTCGCGTCTGAGAGTAATATGCTGAGACCGCGCTATAAGCGATTGACGTAACCGGCATAAGCACCCACTGAGCAAGCATCCCAACTGTTCTCCGACGCTTATATCTAGCAGGCCGCGGTGGAAGCATCTTGAATCCTAGAAATACCGTAATGACCAACCCCACCATCGCACATCGCTGCATTACACCAAGCACCTCAGGCAACTGATTTGCGGCAACGCTACGAGTGGCCTCCGAGTTGAGAAGTAATGGTACCCATCCTCCAAATGCCACAAGGAGTGGCACCGAAGCCAGCGTCACATGACCATCGATGAGCCGAACCAGCCGCGTGAACCCTGCCCAAAATGGCACCTGTCGCTTTCTTGTGAATAATTGTACGGCAACGTAAGGCACGTCTGAAGCGCCATATGCCCAACGTCGAAGCTGCACAAATTGTGCCTTCAATGTCCTGACATAGGTATCAGAGAGCACGGCGTCCTGGTAAATAGGCACGAATATTGCCACTGTATCGTAGCTCCCTTTAAAATGAATGTAGCTACGCCAATACTGATGCCCATCTTCAACAATAGTCCTTGTACTCCAGAACTGCATCTCTACGAGAGCATCCATAGGCTGAGAGTGCGAAGCAAAATTTCTCAATGTATGAGGACGCATTGCGCTGATAATATTCCAGAATGAATTTCCTGTAGCAACCACACGCATTGGGGCCGGAACATCCCAAATATTGTTTAAGAAGAGAGAAATCGGCTGAAATGAGAGTCGCTTGCGCCCAGGATGGATAATATATTCATAAGTGACATAGCTAAAATATTCACGATGGGGCCGATTGTCGCTATCGAGCGTTGTAACAATAACTTTCTCATAGCCAAGCTTTTGACTGTTAAGGAATTCTTGCAGCTGCCTTCCAGCGAATGTAATATTGCCACCTTTTCCAATCACCTCGTTTGGCAAGTTTTTAGGATGCATAACCGTGAGAAGCTCATAGAATACATCTTTATACTTCTCTTTTATTCTTTTTGCTACTTCTTTCCCGGCTTCTCCGCCGCGTTCCTCATAGGCAATCACAATAATAAGATGCTTATTCTCGTACGAACCGCGGCTAATCTCTTGCACTGTCCCGTCGAGTACCTCAAACGTTTCGTTGTACATAGGTATAATGACCGCATTATATATCTCAGAGGGTTTGGGATACGTTTCTCTACTCGCGACTAAACGCTCCATCTGCCGCACATATTGTTTATCAAAATAAGCGTTGGAGCTGCGAAATCTTGCAAGATCAGCAGCACTCGGATCTTCGAGTCCATCCAGCCTACTACGCCAATTAAGTTTCTGAGCCTCGTTGAGGCGTTTACTGCCACGCAGTGTATGATAGGCTACGCCAACTGCTTTCATGAGTGTTGTCGCAAAGATAAGAAGGAGATAGACAGCACAAAGTAGTGGACTAACCACTGCTAAAACAATCAGGATTATCAACGCGCCCCAGCTCATAATACCGGGGAGCATCTCAAAGAAGCGATACTGGCGCGAGCGCTTTCCAAGAGGTATTTCAAAACCAGTCACTTTTATCCGGCCCCTATGTTAAATATGCCACGCCAAATACTGCGTATGTTACAAGAAATCCGACGACAATCATCAGAATTGTCAGCCATCCAAGTGTAATTGCGAAAGATCGCATCTCCCTTACCAGCAATTTACCGATTAGGGCAATGTGAGTAACGGTGATTAGCCCAATAATACCGATGAAATTAAGAAGGTAGTACCATTTATTCCGATAAAGCTGCGTTTCACCAAAGTCAGAGAACCGGGTTGCAATCTGGAGCTCACGGACCGAAAGGCGTAAGCCAAAATACACCATACAGACAATCGCAAGCACTAGAATACCCAAACACAACATAAAAAGAGGTCTATCTTTTAGTATTTGTTTAAAAATGGGTGTAATTGATGTTGTCATATACGATATGGAGCCGCTGACCGGATTTGAACCGGTGACCTACGCTTTACGAAAGCGCCGCTCTACCAGCTGAGCTACAGCGGCAAAACCCTTTAGGTAGATCAGTAGTAATTATAGCAGTCTATCGCGATAAATAAAAACACCCGTATCTGTTGCGCCACTTCTCATAATTTGATATCATACAGTGAGCTTAGCAACATGCGCTCGTAGTGAAGTTGGCCTATCACGCCTCCCTGTCACGGAGGAGATCGCCGGTTCGAATCCGGTCGGGCGCGCCAGTAGAAAATGATACCACCCTCTCGAAGGGTGGTTTTATTTTCTACCGAGCGAGCTTACTCACGTGGTACAAACTGGAGGCTTGGCGAAAAGCTTGCCTTTGAGCCCTTTAGAAGCGAAGAAGCGAGTAAAACAAGCGCTATCCGGCCACACTACGCCCTAGCCCTTAAATCGCTCTGCAACAAAATCCCAATTCACAACATTCCACCAGGCATGTACGTAGTCATCTCGCTTATTTTTGTAGTCAAGGTAATAAGCATGCTCCCAGACATCAAGCCCTAGAAGAGGTGCTTCTTTGCCTAACATAATTGGCGTGTCCTGATTTGGTGTTGTAATAATTTCCATATCAGGTTGCAGCCAACACCAGCCACTTCCGAATACACCCAGAGATTTCGTCGTAAATTCATCTACAAATCCCTGAAAAGAACCATACTTTTCATTAATCACAGTAGCAAGTTCACCAGTTGGTTCACCCCCGCCGCTTGGACTCATCCACTGCCAGAATAAGCTATGATTATAATGACCACCACCCTGATTGCGAATAGCTAACCGTACGTGCTCGGGCAAGCTATCGATTTTTGCGAGAAGTGCCTCAAGTGATTCCCCTTTAAGTTCCGGTGATTGATCAAGCGCTGCATTTAGCTTATCGACATACGTCTGATGGTGCTTGTCATGATGCAGCTTCATAATATCGGCACTGATATAAGCCCCAAGTGCATCGTAGTTATATAGTAAGTCGGGTAGTGTAGCCATGACGAAGCCTCCTTGTTTGTTCTTAAATTGAAATATACTCAGTAATCTTATGTTGCTTCTTGAGCTGGCTGAACATGTTATCAAACGTTGTCAGCGGG
>DASWXM010000011.1:0-11394 GCA_036405515.1 Saccharimonadales bacterium (SeqCode)
GACTGTTAGAATTTCGAAGCAACGCCACCTCTTTACGCACAGAGCAAGACAATGTATAATTGACTCTATTGCGCCCGCAAGGCTAGTACTAGCGTGCCGAGGAATATAATTTTTAAATGGAGACAAATCTCAAATGGCAGATTTCGATCGAACTAAGCCGCACGTCAACGTTGGTACCATGGGTCACGTTGACCACGGTAAGACAACACTAACCGCTGCAATCACTCACGTGCTTGCTAAGAAGCTACCAAGCGATGTTAACGTTCCTCGTAACTACGAAGACATTGACAACGCTCCAGAAGAGAAGGCTCGTGGTATTACCATTGCGTCATCTCACCAAGAATACGAGTCAGAAAAGCGTCACTACGCTCACGTGGACATGCCAGGACACGCTGACTACGTTAAGAACATGATCACAGGTGCCGCTCAGGTTGACGGTGCAATCCTCGTGGTTGCCGCAACTGACGGTCCACTCCCACAGACACGTGAACACGTACTGCTTGCAAAGCAGGTTGGTGTGCCAAAGATCGTTGTCTTCCTTAACAAGATGGACATCGCTGATCCTGAGCTCGTAGAGCTTGTTGAAATGGATATCCGCGAACTCCTCGCTAAGAACGGCTTCGATGAAGACGCTCCTATCATCAAGGGTTCTGCTACTAAAGCCCTCGAAGGTGACGCAGCGAACGAAGACGCTATCATGGAACTCGTTGCAGCTCTTGACTCATATGTACCAGAGCCAGCACGTGACATGGACAAAGACTTCCTTATGCCTATTGAGGACGTATTCTCAATCAAGGGTCGTGGTACCGTAGCAACTGGTCGTATCGAGCAGGGTGTTATCAAGCTTAACGACGAAGTTGAAATCGTTGGTGTTCGTGACACACAGAAATCTGTTGTGACTGGTATTGAGGCATTCAAGAAGAACCTCGATCAAGGTCAAGCAGGTGACAACGCTGGTCTCCTCCTCCGAGGTATCGAGCGCGAGCAGATCGAGCGTGGCCAGGTTATTGCCAAGCCAGGTTCAATCACTCCACACACAGAGTTTGATGCTGAAGTATATATCCTTAAGAAGGAAGAAGGCGGTCGCCACACTCCATTCGCTAAGGGTTACAAGCCACAGTTCTACTTCCGTACTACGGACGTTACTGGTGAGGTTGAACTTCCAGCTGACAAAGAAATGGTTATGCCAGGTGACACACTTACCTTTAAGGTAAAACTCCTCGCTCCTATCGCTATGGAGCAAGGTCTTAACTTCGCTATTCGTGAAGGTGGTAAGACTGTTGGTGCTGGTGTTGTAACAAAGATTACTAAATAATCTAGTTCATACCATACTGAAAGAACGGCTCGTTTAGAGCCGTTCTTTCTATTTGTCATATTGTCAATTAATGTTTCCTAGCTCATAATATTCTGAATATGCATCGAAAAGACGGACTTCACCTCACTGACAGTGGCTATAAAGATACCTTGATTGACGTTATTGATCAAACCTCGACACGCCTGCTGCTTGAAGCGATGAATATTGATCATGTTGGTGATATGCATGATGTACTTGAAGCCACATTGCGGGCAAGAAAAAGAGGCGCCGAAGTACTGCTGGTCTATGACGGCTATTCATACCCGACCGCCTTATTGAAGCACGGCCCGCATGGAGTAGTAAAGTTAAGAAACCATCTAAAAGATCTTGAACGAGCTGGCGCATCACTGCACCAAGTCGGAGGACTTGAGGCTAACCCTTTTGCCGGGCGTCACCATGCAAAGGCGGTCGTTGCCGACAACACGGTATTTGTCGGTGGCGGAGCAAACCTGACGCACGACACATTCAAGACGAAGGACTTCATGTTGCGGTTTGAATCTAAGGCTCTTGCCGATATACTATTTGCCGACCTTCCGAAGTCGGCACGTGTAAGAATAGCTGATGACACGTTGTACGCTCACAATGGAGATGAACTTTTACTCGATAGTGGCAATAAAAATACCTCTCTTATTTATGACCGGACTTGCGAGCTAGCCGATAAAGCTGAAAAGGTCTGGTTTGTGTCCAAGCTTGCTCCCGATGGCAGGCTGTTTGAAATTCTCGATAGTAAAGATACCAAGTACTGGTACAATACCTTAGCATCGGCCAGTTTCTTTGACAGTGTGGCTATCTCGATCGACCAAAACCGGCAGAACTTGGATAACCTTTACAAAGGCAGTCAAGAGATACACGCGAAGTTTTGCGTATTTGAACTGTCAGATGGCACCTATGAGGTAATTACGGGATCACACAATTTCAACTCACGTGGTGTGAAGTTCGGCACACAGGAAATTGCACTGCACAGCAAAGATCAGCTACTTGCCAAAGAGCTACTTGATTTTGCGTATAGTCTTAATGATGTAAAGAATGCTGCCAGCTGAGGGCAGATAGCGGGCTAGCGGCGACCTTTATATACGATAAACGTCGGGGTATCGTCGTCCTCTAAGTAAGCTACCTCAGCCTTTGATCCAGGTGTGTCGCAGTTCATAATTAGGCTAAGGCAGCGCGCGGCCGTCCCATTCTCAACCCAACGATTACTAGTGCTATTGAGTGGCTTATCAGGCTGGTGAGTAAGACTCTCGCCATCAGAAATCATATCCATGCCTTCGCGAAGTATACGGGCAATAGCACGTTGCTGTAAGGTAACGGATGAAGAGGGGCGTTTACGTTCCTGAATAGTCATACTATATATTATAGCATAGTTTAATGAATAAAGCAATATGAGGTATGCGAAACCTCGTCGTAATCTGATGGCTACTCGGGACTTTAACGAGATAGACGGACTAAGAAGCGCCCCGAATATAACTATCTTGCAAAAAAGTCTAATGTCGAGTAGACTATGTAAGTATTACAAATCACATCGACAACTCCGCTCTGGCGACGACTCAATTCCGCTTCGAGAGTAGAGGTTACGGTGTCGCAGATGTACCGCGTTAGAGTACATACATAAGAAGGAGATTTTCTCATGGCAGAAAAAAAGGAAGCCGGACTTAAGATCCGTATCCGCCTCAAGGCATATGATCACAAAGTGATCGACCAATCAGCAAAGCAAATTATTGACACGGCAGTCCGTACTGGTGCATCAGTAGCGGGGCCAATCCCATTACCAACTCGCAAGAGTACGTTTACGGTGATTAAAAGTCCGCACGTCTATAAGACTGGTGGTGAGTCATACGAAATGCGTGTACATAAGCGTCTTATCGACATCACTAACGCATCTCCAAAGACGATTGATAGTCTGCAAAATCTCAGCCTGCCATCTGGCGTAGATGCTGAAATCCGCATGTAATTCACTGATTTAAACTAAATACCGCCTTATGTAGGCGGTATTTTATTACTCATGATTTTGTCGAATCTCTACTTATCACTCTTCTTTTTATGATCTGCATGATCATGTGGAATTTCAAGCACTGTGTTATTTGACAAGTCGATACTATCGTAGATTGATTGGATATCTGACTGCAACTTCATGATCCATGCCGTAAATGCAATTACCACGATACCAAGAATAAGCCAATAGACCGTCTCGCGTGAGGTAGCGGTTGTCATGAACGGCGTCGATTGTCGTTCGATTCGGAATGAGCGCAGTGTCTTAGTCTTCTTGGCTCTAGTGTGAGCAGCTGTAGCTTTAGATGCACGAGATTTTGTTGGTGCAGCTTTTCTTTTAGTCGCCGAAGTGGCTCTTGATTTGGATGAAGTTTTTTTAGTAACCATGCCATCAGTATACTACGGCGATAGCGAAAAGCAATATTTTGCTTATGGTTTATGCTATGATGGGTGTATATCTATGGCAAAAACACAAAAAAAGGAACGGTGGCGTAATACAAAAATGCCTGAAACAGACGGAGTATTTCTCCTAAAAGTTATACTTTACATCGTACTGGGCACATTCTGGATCAAATTCGGGCAGCCTCTCCAATTTGGGGGATTGGTATTAAACGGATTGCCTGTCGGTTTTTTGATTGGCATGCTTTTTGCAGTTAAAGAAAAGCGTCAGATAAATCGCAAGATCGCGTACGCGATGCTTATTATCATTACGATTCTTTGTTATTTCTTTCCTGCAGGGATTGTCGTCTAAGTTGACTTGCGCGCAAGCATAAGCGATAATTCAGATATGGTATCATCCGACCGAAAACTTGGTTTTACGATCGTTGAGTTGCTTGTGGTGATTGTAGTGATTGCAATACTCGCGGCAGTGTCAATCTTTGCCTATAACGGTGTACAAACACGCGCTGAGAATGCGAAGACGTTGGCAGCTATTGATCAGTACGCAAAAGCACTCAGGATTTATAAGACAAACACCGGAGACTATCCGCTAGCTGGCGGCGGTTTTCAATATGGGTGTATCGCTGAATCCGGTAGCTGCGGAATGGTTGGAGGTACTGCCGGAACGGATTGTGCTGGTGTCGCTAACTCAAGTGTCAATACGACCCTTAATACCGCTATCAAGACTGTTGTCGCCAACATTCCGGCCGTTAGTGAGCAAACACTACAGTGTCAAAATAAGAGTGTTAAGGGCGCGCTCTACGTTATGTATGGTAACTTTTATGGACCTGATATTCGAAACGGCTACATTATTTATTATCTCAAGGGCAACCAGCAATGCACTACACCTGGCGGATCGAAATTGGTTAACCCGGACGGACGCATATACTACGCGACTGATACTACACGCTGTGTTATACAGTTTGATGCCTAACTTGGCAAGTCCGATTTCTTGCGGTGTTCGACATGGCGCATTCTAGAGATGGAGCTATTGACTTCTACAGACTTTTTGTGCTATCATTGGCTTTGTAACTTTATTACGTAATAACAACTTGTTTCCGTGTGAATGGGTAAGTCTGCAACAGATACTGCTCGCCACCGGGGATTTTAAATGGGAGAAAAGGGCATGAAAGCACTTCTCGGTACCAAAATTGGTATGACCCAAATCCTAGCTGAAGACGGCACAGCAACACCTGTGACGTTGATTCAAGCTGGCCCTGTGACTGTGACTCAGGTAAAGACTGTCGAGACCGACGGTTATAACGCAGTCCAAGTGGCTTATGGTGAGGGTAAGAACCTGAGCAAGGCCGTCGCTGGACACGTAAAGACCAGCAAAACCTCGCCGAAGTATATTCGGGAGTTCCGCGTTGAGAGCGCAAGCGACTACAAAGTCGGAGACGCAATCGACGTAAGTGCATTTGCACTCGGTGATCTGGTGAAGGCCACAGGCACCTCTAAAGGTAAGGGCTTTGCCGGTACGGTAAAGCGTCACAACTTTAACACTTCTAAGAAGACACACGGTGGTAACGGTAACGTTCGTCGCGTTGGTTCAATCGGATCAATGTACCCACAGAAGGTCTTTAAGGGTAAGAAAATGCCAGGCCGCATGGGTCACGAGCAAGTAACGGTGAAAAACCTTGAAGTAGCGTATCTTGACGCAGCTAACAACTTGATCGGCCTTAAGGGCGCTGTGCCAGGACCACGCAAGGGTCTTGTAATCGTCAACGGAGGTAACGCGTAATGGCTGAGACTACTACAAAAACTACTCTCCCAAAGAACGTCTTTAATGTAGAGGTAGAGAATCACGAGCTCCTTAAAGTTGCTTACGATGCCTATCTTGCAAACAACCGCCAGGCTTCAGCAACAACACTGCAACGTGGTGAAGTGCGTGGTGGTGGTAAAAAGCCATGGAAGCAAAAAGGTACTGGTCGTGCCCGATTCGGTTCATCTCGTAACCCTATCTGGCGTGGCGGTGGTGTCGTATTTGGTCCACGTGGTAACGAAAACTACTCAAAGAAGCTTTCGACTACTAGTAAGCGTGTTGCTGTAAAGCAGGCACTTAGCCTTGCTAATAAAGCAAAGAAGATCACCGTTGCTGACGTAAAGACAACTGGTAAAACAAGCGAAGTCGCGAAGTTTCTTGCAGACAGCAAGTTTGCACGTAAGACACTGATCGTGGTTGACGAAAAGACGCCGGAGCTTATCCGTGCAACTGCCAACCTTCAGAACGTCATCCTAACTCGCGGCACATTCCTTAATGTTTACCATATCCTAAACGCTGATCATATTGTGATCGCACCAGCTGCTCTCAACAGTATTGAGACATGGTTGGCTGTAAAGGAGGAAAAGTAATATGTCTATTCTCGTTACTCCTCGAGCAACTGAGAAGGCTTACGGCCAGACTCAGCAAAATACTTACGTATTCGACGTGCCACTTACTGCTAATAAAGATCAAATCGCTGCAGCCGTCGCTGCACAGTATGATGTGACTGTAAAGGGTGTAAAGACTCTTGTCCAAGCTGGTAAAGCGATTCGTTACTCACGTGGTAAGAACCGCTACCCTGGTACAACGACACGTAAAGACCATAAAAAAGCGTATGTAACACTCGCTGAAGGCAGCTCAATCCAAGTGTTTGAAGAGCCTGAAGCACCTAAAGCAGAGAAGGAGAAGAAGTAATGCCGATTAAAGCATATAACCCAACTACTCCTGCTCGTCGCGGTATGACTTCACAGGATCTTAGTGACATTACGACTCGTAAGCCACTCAAGAGCCTCGTAAAGAGCAAAAAGCAGAATGCAGGTCGTAACAACAGTGGTCGTATCACTGTCCGCCACCGTGGTGGTGGTGTTCGTCGACACTACCGTCTACTCAATCATCGTCTTGCTGACGGCCTTGAGCTGACTGTTGAAGAGATCGAATATGATCCAAACCGTTCTGCTCGTATCGCACGAGTAAAAGACCAACACGGTCTTTACCACTACATTCTTGCTGACACTAGCATGACTAAGGGTAAGAAAATTGCCAGCGGTAAGGATGCTCCAATTGAGAGCTCAAACCGTATGCCTATCAGCCGTATTCCAGTTGGTACACAGATCTACGCGATCGAGCTGACCGCAGGCAAGGGTGCACAGATGGTGCGCGCTGCCGGTGCAAAAGCACAGTTGATGGCCAAAGAAGGCGACTACGCGACAATCAAGCTACCAAGTGGCGAGACTCGCAAGGTTCGCGTTGAAGCAACTGCGGCAATCGGTGTTGTCGGTAACGTACAGCACCAGAACGTTAAGATCGGTTCAGCTGGTCGAAATCGCCGTAAGGGTATTCGTCCATCAGTACGTGGTGTCGTAATGAACGCTGCAGATCACCCGCATGGTGGTGGTGACGGTGGTCGTCACGGTACTGGTAAGGCACCTCGCACACCGTGGGGTCAGCTGACACTTGGTTACCGCACACGTCGTCGCAAGAACAGCAATAAACTAATCGTTCGATCTCGTCATGACGCGAAGAGGAAGAAGTAAAGGTAGGATATGAGTCGATCACTTAAGAAAGGTCCATTCGTAGACGCCAAGCTTGCTAAAAAGGTTGCGGCGGTTTCGAAAGATGACCGAACAGTTATCAAAACATGGGCACGCGCAAGTACTATCACTCCAGACATGGTTGGTAAGAACTTCGCGGTTCACAACGGAAAAGTACACGTTCCAGTATTTGTATCTGAGAATATGGTTGGCCACAAGCTCGGTGAGTTTAGCCCAACTCGTAAGTTCCGTAAGCACGGAGGGAAGCAGAAGTAATGGCTGATCAATTTACCGTCCGTGCATATATCAAAGGCATCGATATTGCCCCGCGTAAGGTAAGCGTAGTTGCGAGCCTCGTACGTGGACGTAGTGTTGCTGATGCACTTGTTATTCTTGATCATGTGCCTCGCAAGAGTGCGCTCCCGATCAAGAAAGCTATCGCAAGTGCTCAGGCAAACGCGGTCAACAACCACGGCCTCGATGCAAAGAGTCTCCAGATTTCAACTCTGAGCGTCACTACTGGAAAGCGCCTCAAGCGCTTCAAGCCGCACATGCGCGGTATGGCACTGCCATTCCAGAAAGTAAGTTCAAACGTCCTAGTTGTCGTATCTGGTACCGAAAAAGTAAAGAAGCCAGCTGTAAAGAAGACTGAAAAGCCAGCTGCGAAGAAAGAGGAGGCAAAGTAATGGGTCAAAAAGTTAACCCAATCAGCTTCCGCCTACAGGTTCACAAGAACTGGGATTCACGCTGGTTCGCCGGTAAGAAAGATTTTGCCAAGTGGCTGGCGGAAGACATCAAGATTCGCGAACTGATTGAAAAGAAGTTTGCATCTCGCCCAACAATCGGTCGTATCGAGATCGAGCGTTCGGCAAACCTCATCACTGTAACGATTCACACCGCAAAAGCAGGTGTGGTGATCGGTAAGGGTGGTGCAGGCGTGACTGAACTGAAGAGTCAGATCGAAAAGATCGCGTCACTTCCAGTTCGTATTAATATCGAAGAGATTAAGCGTCCAGAGCTTTCAGCGAAACTCGTTGCAGAGAACATCGCTCGTCAGCTTGAGCGCCGTATCAACTTCCGACGCGCCACCAAGATGAGTGCGCAGAACACAATGAACGCAGGCGCAAAGGGTATCCGTATCCAGGTGTCTGGCCGTCTCAATAACGCTGAAATGGCGCGAAAAGAGAAGGTATCAGAAGGTTCAGTGCCACTCCATACGCTTCGCCAGGACATCGATTTCCATACTGCACGTGCAATCATGCCCAATGGTGGTGGTGTTACTGGTGTGAAGGTATGGATTAACAAGGGCGAAAGGAGCGACTAGAACATGTTACTACCAAAGAAAACGAAGTTCCGTCGCGTCCGTATCGGCAAGAACGACGGTGTCGCAACTCGCGGTAACTATATCGCTTTTGGTGATTACGCTCTCCAGTCACAGTCAAACGAGCGTATCACTTCACGTCAGATCGAAGCAGCACGTCAGGCGATGACCCGCTACATCAAGCGTGGTGGTAAAATCTGGATCCGCATCTTCCCTCACACTCCGGTAACCAAGAAGCCTCTTGGTCTCAAGATGGGTGGTGGTAAGGGTGCACCTGAATTCTTCGTCGCAAAGGTGAAAGCCGGCACTGTACTATTCGAGATGAAAGGTGTTCCAGAAGAGACTGCACGCGAGGCTATGCGCCTTGCAAGTCACAAACTGCCAGTAAAGACGAAGTTTATCCGTAGGGAGGACGCGTAATGGCTGACACTAAGAAGACAACTACAAAGAAGACTGAGAAAACATTGCAGGAGCAGTTGATTGATGCACGCAAGGATCTCCTTGATGCAAAGAAATCACACCGTGCTGGTGAGTTGGTTAACCCAAAGGTGCTCGGTGGCTACCGCAAGAAAGTTGCTCAGATTATGACAAAGATTAACGCTGAAAAGGAGGCGAAATAATGGCTAAGACATTAACCGGTATTGTCACCTCTGATTCGCGTGACAAGTCAATCACAGTCACGGTGACAAGCCGTGAGACTCATCCGATTTACAAGAAGCAGTATACTGTGAATCGTAAATACCAAGCTCATGATGAGAAGAATGAAGCTAAGAAGGGTGACAAAGTACAGATTACTGAAACTCGTCCAATTTCAAAGACAAAAGCATTTGTCCTTGCAAACATTGAAGAGCGAGCACATGGTACTGTTGAGCTTAAAGACGACGTAACGGAAGTTGCATCAGACAAGGCGGAGGCATAACATGATCCAACAAGAATCACGTCTTAAGGTAACCGATAACAGCGGAGCAAAGGAAGTTCTTTGTATCCGCGTCCTCGGTGGCACAAAGCGTCGATATGCACGAGTTGGCGACATTATTGTCGTTACCGTAAAAGACGCGCTACCTAGCGGTAACGTAAAGAAAAAGTCTGTCCAGAAGGCTGTAGTGGTACGTACACGTGACCAGATTCAGCGTAAAGACGGCTCAACTATCACTTTTGACGACAACGCTTGTGTAATCATCAACGATGACAAGACGCCAAAAGCGACTCGTGTCTTTGGTCCAGTTCCACGTGAACTCCGTGACCAGGGTTACGCAAAGATTATCAGCTTAGCACCGGAGGTACTCTAATATGGCACGTATCCGTAAAGACGATCTCGTCAAGATTATCACTGGCGCTAAAAAAGGCACGACTGGTAAAGTACTAGCTGTCGACACTAAGAAGGGTGCTGTCCTGATCGAAGGTGTTGGCGTTGGTCACCGCCATGTCAAGCCAAGTCAACTTAATCCACGCGGTGGTAAGAAGGATATCCACGTTGCAGTAGATATCTCAAAGGTTGCTCTCGTGGTTGACGAGAAAACTGGTAAGACTTCACGAGTAGGACTAGTAAAGAATGCAGACGGCGGCAAAACACGTGTTGCACGTCAGCAAAAGAATAAGGAGATCAAGTAATGGCAGACAAAGCTACTACCTTGGCAGCTCCTCGCTTGAAAGCCTTGTACGACACACAGTACAAAAAGGAACTACAGGCCGAATTAGAACTTGCTAACGTACATCAAGTACCGAAGCTCGAAAAGATTGTGGTCAGCGTTGGAACTGGTAAGAGTAAGGATGACAAGCGTCATCAAGAAACTGTTAAGAACACGCTCGAAAAAGTAACTGGTCAGGCAGCCGTTGCGCGTCTTGCAAAGAAATCAATCGCTGGTTTCAAGATTCGTGCCAACATGGGTGCGCCAATTGGCCACATGGTAACACTTCGTGGTGCTCGTATGTACGAATTCCTCGACCGTCTTACCAACATCGCTCTGCCACGCGTCCGTGACTTCCACGGTGTCAAAGCAAAAGCTTTTGACAAGAGTGGTAACTACAGCCTTGGTATTACCGAGCAATCAATTTTCCCAGAGCTTACGTTCGAAGAGACACAACTTCTTCACGGTATGCAGGTGACATTCGTGATTAAGAATGAAGACAAGGCACATTCACGTGCACTGCTTGAGAAGTTTGGTATTCCGTTTGAGAAGACAGGAGGACAGAAGTAATGGCAAAGAAATCAATGATCGCAAAAGATCTGAAGCGACAGAAGATGATCCAGAAGTATGCCGCAAAGCGTGCTGAACTCAAAGAGATGGGCGACCAGGAAGGCTTGCAGAAGCTTCCAAAGAACTCGAGCCCAACTCGCTGGAAGAACCGCGACGTTCTCCACGGACGTCCACACGGATACATGCGCAAGTTTGGTCTCAACCGTATCAACTTCCGCGAACTGGCATCAAAAGGCCAGATCCCAGGCGTAAAGAAGAGTAGCTGGTAAAGGAAAGGAGTAAAGAATATGAGTTTACAATCTACAGACCCAATCGCTGACCTCCTGACCCGTATCAGGAATGCAGCAGCAGTCAACAAGACTGAAGTACGTGTGCCAACAAGCAAGATCAAGCAAGTTGTTGCAGAACAACTAAAGAAAAACGGCTATCTAGCCGATGTTAAGCTCGAAGATGGTAAACCACGCGGTACACTCGTGGTAACCATCAATAAAGCTGGCGAGAACGCAGCGTTTACTGAACTGACTCGTATGAGCAAGCCAGGCCGACGCATGTACGTCGCTGCAGCCGACATTCCACGTGTGAAA
>DASWXM010000012.1:0-10878 GCA_036405515.1 Saccharimonadales bacterium (SeqCode)
TAGCGGCTATTATTCCTGTATCGACAATACAGGAGGTGCTTCGCCTTATTAACGATGATATAGATCAGGTTGATATCCTACTCAATGATACACAAGTGACATTCATCGTCGGGTCTGCTGAGGTAACGAGTCGCCTCATTGATGGCAATTATCCTGATTACCGTCAGCTTATTCCGGCAGATAATTCTACAACGTGCGAGATTCCTGTGAGTGAGCTCAAGCGTGTCGTGAAGTTATCATCTCTCTTCTCTAAGAGCGTAAGTGGCGGGATACGTCTTTCAGCAGATAGTGATAAAGGTGAGCTCGCTATCAACTCTATCGCTTCAGAGCTTGGTGAAAATATTTCAGTACTATCTGTTCCGGTTATCGGTGATTCAGGTGATATCACCCTTAACTCACGCTACTTAAATGACATCTTAGGGGTTATCTCGGATGATATGATACGTTTCGGCTTCTCGACAAAACTTGCTCCGAGCGTAATTACCTCACTGAAAGACACATCTGACTATAAGCATATTATTATGCCGATTAAGAGTTAATTACCCTACTAAGGTTCTCTAACTATTAAATTAGTAGTATATTTCTTATTCTCTGAATTAATAGATTCAATATACTTTAGTGCGTGACTATGGTAGCGATTGATAGCTGCTGTCCTTCCTTCTTTTATATCTATATTCGAAAGGAAGACGGTTATATCAAGAGTAAGTCTGGCAGGTCCACTATCGGGATTGAAGTTTGGTTTAATCTCGTACTCGAGAGTGCTATAAGGAAGCTTGTCCAAGATGGGATCCTTGTAGTAATCTGGCTTACTGTCCTGTATAGACATAATTGCTTTTTGTTGGTCTTTAGGAAGTTTCTCATAAGCAATATCTTTAGGTGTAAACCTAATTGTCTCATTAAAGGAGTATGATCCATCTTTTGATTTTACTTCTATTGCAAAACTCACCTCTCTATCTATGTGTAGCTTATTTGTATCGGTGACAAGGTCTATATGACTGTCGGATATTGTTGTTTTGTCGGCGTAAAACAAGCTGTTAGGGTCGCTAACCTTTAGACTCTCGGGATCAAGATTTTTATTAAAATAGAGCTTGATAAAAGGAGTTTGGTAAGAGATCGATGAAAAGCTTGGGTTTGCTGAGCTGATATAAAGCGTGAAGAAGTAACGATATGTCCATACACCGGCAAAGACAAGAACAACAAGTAGTATGCTAAGTATAATTCGTTTTCTATATTTCATCATATAATCCCCCTAACCCTTTGGTGACACATATCCGGAAGTTGATGGCATCCAGTTATCTTTCGTTACTTTTGATGTATTAAATCCACCGCTTCCACCCTGGTTGCCGCCAATTTTTGTCACCTTGCCACCATCTACAGCTACTACTAGACTGACATGGCTAACCCCAGAACCTTTTTGTATGTGCATATCGCCAGGTCTTGGTACATAACCACTGTCGGCGCTATGCCATTCAAATTTACCTCCAGCTTCACCTATTTTTCTTACATCGTCAACAGCTGCAACATTCCCTTCGTTTCCATCTCTAAGTGGGTATCCGGCTTGGTTATAGAGCCAGCTTACAAAGTCTGCGCACCAGTTCTCGTCTCTTCCCTGACTATATTTATGATAGCCACTCCCCGGTTTTAGTTGTCCGCTCTCCCATAGTTTCAGCTCTTGCTCAGCAAGGGCGACCACCTGACTGGCTACTGGAGCTGAGGATGATGTTTGACAGCTGTCACCTGAAGCTATGCCTGCGAGTGCGCCAAACACAACAAAAGCTCCATAGTCTGCGTTTGCCGGATATTCAATACCTCCATGATCTCGCTTGATTTGTCCCCATGTGCCCGGCTTGGCAGCTTCTGGATCACGGATTGCATCGGCTATATTCATAACATATGGCGAACCTTCGTACGGTTCATTGAAGCCAAGTTTTTTAGCTTGCTCGGCATAAGCGCTTGCGCGGCCATTGTAGCCGAAAAAAGCATCTTTTACCGCTCCGGTATCACCCGATTTTAGTCCGTCTTGATTTGACGTCTTACCCTTTAGGAAAAGCGCTGCTTCCTTTGTCTGCTTCATAAATATCTCATCACTAATGGTGTTAGATGGAGGATAGTTTGTTGTCAAGATTTGATAAGGCCCGTCTCCATTATCCGGATTGTAGCGTCGTAAACCTGTCTCGCGTAAGTGCATTACTGCGATCATTTGCCATGGTATTTTTGCTTCGGCTGCACCCGCTTCGTAGAATCGTTGATTCTCTTTAATAGCCTTAAGGTTCGCATCGGTGAGAATCGCTCTTCCTTTATAATCTTTATTTGTGCCGGTTCCAGATATGTTAGAAGTGGTAGTGTCTGGTTGTTGACATACACAACCGCCACCACTAGATGTTGACGAATTACTTCCTATCCCATTGCTTGCACCCTTAAAAGAAGCTATTAAATAAGGGTGATCCGTAAGATTACCAGTGCCTCCATCCGCAACACTCTTCTCTTTTGGAAATACTTTCTTCTTTCCAACTTGAAGCTGAGAGGAATTAAACATCCAGTCAACGTACACGGGTTCGCCACCAGGATTTCCCTTAAATACCGACTTCATTCCAACCTGACTAAGGACTGTTTTTGGACTATAGCTCTCATCTGCTGCGTGGTATTGGTAGTTGAAGTCACCACCAATAAGTACGGGTCCTTTTGGCGAGAGTTGGCCTACGAGTGTTTTTAGGTTTTGAGCCTGGATTTTTGATCTATTGGGGAACTTCCAGGCGGTTGTATTCCAGTGGGTTGATATGACCGATACTACGGCCCCCTCTTTATTTTTGAATGTTGCCCATAGTGCGTATCTGTCCCTGTTAGCTATTGAGCTTGGGTCAGTTGGTGGGTGGATCTGAACATTATCGCCATCGATTTTTGTCCATCTAGTGCTGTCCCAGGCAATTTGCACACCGGTGTCCTCTGTCTTTTGTGAGGCGTCTGGGTGGTTCTTTTTAAAACCCCTATAGTTTCCGTAGGTAAGGTTAGTTTTTGCGGATATTTCCTGAAGCGCAACAAAGTCTGGATTCCACGAACTAAATATATCTTGAGTTTTTGTGTATCGGTTACGTTGATCACCGCCGACTTTTATGTTTGCCTGAGCTAGCGTCACGTTTATCGCAGCGTTACTACTGCTGATCGCCGACTGATCGCCGACGGAGCATGCGCCAGCATCAGGGTTATAAAACAATACGTCATTTCCGCTATAGAACGTTTCATCAAGAGCGGACACTACTCCATTAAATAGAAGAACTGCGACAAGGATGGAGTAAGTAATTCCGGCGATATATCTTTTACTGAAACTCATTAGTAACAATTATACTCCGCTGGTTTAACTTGCTTTAGGTGTCTCATTGGGTCAAAGGTTGTACCAAGATTTCCGTATGAACCGGTAGTGTTGGTTGAGGCCATAGTGATATGGAGATGTATTTTTGAACTTGCCTGTACGTTACCGGTTTTTCCACCCTTGGCGAGTATCTGGCCTGCGGTTACTTTGTCACCAACTTTTACTTTTATTGAGCCTTTCGTGAGGTGTTGGTATCCATACCATATAGGGTCGGCTGTTTTTATCATAATATGGTTTCCTGTAGCGGGTGAGCTTCCAGATACGTCATTGATAACCTTTACCACCTCGCCGTCGCGCATAGCAAATATATCCCCATTTCCGTCAGAGTTTATATCCATACCTGCGTGCTCACTCGATCCACCATAACATGGTCCCGGTTTTGATTCTCCGGGCGCAATTGGCCACACCCACCCACCTTTTATTGGACCGGCATCTGCCGACGGTTCACCAGCACTATCGCCTGTACTGCTTGGCTTACCTTCTACCGATTCCTCATCTTCCCCGTTTAGGGATTGTGCGAGTTGATAATCAACAAGGAAGGTTGGTATTGCAGCGATTCGGTTTGTATCCTTGACACCCTCGACTTCTCGTTTTACACCTTCTGATTCACCGCAATCTTTGACAGAATTTCCTTCGGAATCAGTCTTGGTGATACAAACATCTTTTTGCGCGGCGGTGCCGGTAGCTGCGCAACCGCTGCCGCCACAATCGATTGTGCAACTGTCGGCGTTAAACAGATAGTCACCACTGGCTGGGTTGCCGCAAGTGTCAATATAGTCGCGAAGAGGTGTGTCATCCTTTATTACCCCCTCCTCTACCAGGTCTTGGATAGTGGCATTATCGGCCACCTCTTTGCTGTCGTCTATCCAATCACCCATAGACGCGAGGGCTTTATCGGTTGACATATTAGCCTGTTTTTCGGTAAGACCTGTACAAGGTGTGCCTGCTGCATTAATGGCAACCTCTTCCGACATGTCAAATTCTTTTGCGTAGCCACAATACTTCTGCGAGAATCCCGTATCTGCACTTGCCGTCGGCGATAATGTAAGGGCTGGAAGTGCTGTAATGCTTGAGAGTAAAGAAGTTAATCTTCCCGTGTTGGCACCGTTTGCGATCATGGCCGTTTGGGTGCTGTGGATGATACTACCGAGGAATGTGTATTGGCTTGAGGTATCAAAGGGGCTTAGTGAGGCAATATCCATCTCGCGCTGAAAATTCTCAGAATCCTGACGAACTTTATCGTATGAAGCGAGCTGGGATGTTTTCAGTGTTGGTAGATGGTGTGCCATGCCTCCAGCCGAAAAGAACCCCATAGCACCAAGACCAAAAATATCACCAAGTGCCTCTCCTTGCGCCTTAGGGATTTTGTCATTCTTTGCCAACTTTGCGAGTAGCTTTGGCACCTGATCTTTGACTATCTTTGCTACGACCTTACTAATTATTTCGCTTATCGCCCATGAGCCTGCAACTTTGATGATACCTCCAATAATAGTCGCAGATGCGGCTACGGTTACTGCCGCATCAACTCCGGCTGCTGTGTACATCGCTTCGGAGCTCAGTGCTGTATCGCACCCTGATTTTGTTTTTTCCTCCCCCTCAATCGATGCCATAATTGTTTTATTTGAGAGGACCCCTCCGCCTGGCGCAAATTCCATATTGGTTGGTGTCTTGTTTTTCTCGATCCCAAGTGCTTGCTTGAATAAGGAGGAGTCGGTTGCGGAAGTCATCTTACCTTCGCTGTTTTTTGTCTGCTCGGTTAGTGTGGTGCCGAGGAAATTCACATCATCTGGGGTGACATTATTTTGGATAGCATTTGCTTTCAATTTTGATCCTGGCGATAGAATATTGTCGTTTACCATGGAGGCAATTTGCGCAAGTTGTATAGCGGCGACGCCTCCCGCAACATAGCGCGGAGCCCTAACGGCTATACACCCTGCTACTGTAGCCATATAGGCGGTGCCACCCTTCTTAGCTTTATCTAGGCGACTTGTCATTTTTGAGCCTATTCTGTCGGCTACTGTGCTTATTTCTCCCGAGTCGGGAACTTTGCTTTCTAGCTTTTTGCGGCGCTCTTCATCAGTAAGATCGGCGTTTTTCCCGTCTGCGTGTCCACCATCTCGCGAAAGTTTCAATGCGTCCCAGAATTTAAGTTTCATATGACTGCCGCGCCAAGCAGCAAAACGAACATTAAATGCACCTCCTCGTCCTAGTACTTTTGCGGCGAGGTCTCTATTTTCAGGTTTTCCGAGGAAGCTGCGTAGTTCATTGGCGGGTACGGGATCGGGGTGACCGTCAAACCTATAGTGAGTAGGATTTTTATCTGGATAACCGGTTGACTTTGTTCGTTCGGGGATTGCGTATACTCCCTTTTTTTCTAGCTTTTTCAGTGCTTTGTTGGAGATACGGCCAAACTTACACTTTAAGTTCTTCGAGGTGCTTCTGCAGATTTGATCACCGGCTGTTACCTTACCAAATACCTTGAGAAATCTGCGCTCCATTGCCACTGATGACGAGTCATTATTGGTGGCAAGATTCTCCATGAGATTGACGAGCATTGTGGCGGGACCAGCAATAAATCCAACGCCAAGTCCACCCCCCGCAAGCCCGAGGGCTATGAGTATACCTGCTGATCTTTTACGCCACCCACTGACTTTCACTTTAGAGTCGGCACCCATACCTTCTGTGCTTGTTGTCCATGATGCATTTGATGGGTTTTGCTCTTTAGCTCGAGCTATATTGGTATTTTCTTGTGTAGGGTCGGCACTTTGGTTATAGTTTTTTGCAATGTCATCAAAAGCTGCGTCCTCAGCACTAGCCTTGCCTGCTGCAATCTCATCACCCCTAAGGCCGGGATGAGAATCAAACATCCCTTTGGCTTGTTTATCGATCTCGTCCTCACGTTTCAATGTCGACGGCATAAGTATTCTCTATTATACGCTGTATTCACCAGGGTTCATATAGCCTGGATTAACGGCTGGTTGGCCCGGATTTTGGCTTTGATTTTGTTGAGCTGGCTGAGTGTTTGATACTGGCGTTGTAGATACGAGTTGCTGCTCGGTTTCACTCGGTACGATCTGAATGTGTACGTGATTCTGTCCAGCAAAGAATAGTCCCTGCCCTACCGGGAAATTGGCGAGACGTTTTCGTTCCTCTTCGGTAAGCTTAAAGACATCGGCGAGTACGTCAACAGCACTCGAGCTTTGCTTTAGGAGTAGTTGCATTGATGAGTTGGCTACGATAGCGCGTCCCATTTTACTTCCCATAAAGTCCTCAACATCCTGCGAGATGGTCGTGAGACCAAGCGCGTATTTACGGGCACGTTTTGCGAGACTGAAGAGAAAGTTAGCCGAATCGTCATATTTCATGAGCTGCCATGCCTCGTCAACGATCAGCATACGCTTCTTTTGCTGACTTCGTGTGATATTCCAAATGTGGCTTAGGACGATATACATCGCAACTGGGCGCAGTTCGTCCTCGAGGTCACGAATATTAAAGACAACCATATTATTATTGATGTCGATATTTGATTGCTGGCTAAATATACCCGCAAATGTACCGGTAGTGTACTTGCGGAGTCGCTGCGCGAGCTGTGGACCGGTACCGCCCATGTGAAGGAGTGTGTCATAGAGGTCAGAGATAGTCGGCGGTGTGCTGTGATGTGTGAGTGGGTCTGAAGTGATGCCAGCTCGTGCGTAAGTATCGATAAGTCCCTGGTCGAGATCTGCTTCCTCTGCTGGAGTAAGTGCAGACATTGTCTGTCCATTTGCAGCAACCTGTGTACCGCCAAGCATGAGGCGGAAAAGTCCGTGGAGTGTCACGAGGTTGGCGCGTAGAGCGTCATCCGCTTCTTCAGTATCGATGACCTGCGGCAGATCAAATGGATTGATACGGGTATCGCTGTTGAGACTGAGGCGCACATAACTGCCACCGACTGCATCTGATAGCTTCTGATATTCATTTTCTGGGTCAATGATGAGGATATCTGCTCCAACCATCATGCTTCTGAGCGCTTCAAGCTTTACGGTGAATGACTTACCGGCACCAGACTTTGCAAAGACAACCATGTTGGCATTTTCAAGCTTGAAACGGTCAAAAATTACTAGGCCGTTATTGTGCATATTGATGCCATAGAGAATACCAGTATTGTCTGTTAAGTCGGCTGAGGTAAATGGAAAGCTGGTCGAGATTGCTCCTGTATTCATATTGCGGCGAATCTGCAGCTGGTCGGTCATCTGCGGTACGGTGCTGTTGAGTCCCTGCTCTTGTTGGGCACTGGCGACTTTTGAGAAGACGAGCTGCTGGCCGAAGATTGTTTCAATCTTGTGCTGGACAAATCCAAGCTCGTCCAGGCTCTCGGCATAGACGGTAATATAGAGGCCATAACGGAAGAAACGCTCCGCACCAACTTGTAGCTGATCTCGGAGTTCCTCGGCGTCTTGGATGGCCGCTTCCAGACCTGGATCACGAGTCTTTCCCTTTTCCTGATTGATGCTCATGCTGGCTTCAAGTTGAGTCACCTTTTTACGCAAATTATTCATGACCACCTGTGTATCAACCGGATAGATAAACATACTCAGGTCGAGCACTTCATCAATATTTATGATCGAACTCAACCAACCGGTATAGATTTCTCGTGGATAACCGTACACATAAATTGTTCGGCCATATTTTGTACCAAGCCTAAAATGACTCGACTGTATCTCAATACTACTTGGTGCGATGAGATCGCGAAGTGTCGTGATACCCTTTAGGAACGCCTGTTCTACTTCGGCCTGCTCGCGAGCACGTTGTTGGGCGGCAATATCTACCGGATCAAGTTTTTTCTTTGCCATCTAGACACCCCCTCCTTGCTGCATGTGTGGTTGAGGTGACTCACCCTGGCCTTTTCGTACAAATGTTGAAGTGGTGTTTTGGAAGTTTCCGAGTGGCTCGCGAATAGCCGTATCTGGGTTGTAGATATTGTAGTACAACTCTCCGAGCTCTTTGGTATTTAGCTGCACGCTTTTTACCCCCATGGCAAATAGTCCGCTCGTCACAAGGTCGACGCGGTTTTTTATTTCATCACGAGCTTTGTCATACATTACTTTATCTATACGTACAGGACCTTGCTGCTGTTTGGCAAATAGTTTGCCAAAAAAACCCTTTGCTTGGTCGCGTACATTGGATAGGTCCCCCGTTGGGAAGTATGGGATGATAATGAAAAAACTCTTATCCATAATATTAGCCTCTTGACTGAGGGCATCGATAAAATCGATGTAGTCATCCATAAGGACATTGAGCAGCATATTATCCTGTGCCCGACGTATGTTTGTAAGTCGCTCGATATACGGCCCGATATCAACACGCTGTGAGCGGATAAATATTTGTACAGGGAACGTAAGGGAGTTTAAAAAATTCTGGTAACTATATTCTACGCCTTCTCGCTCGCGTGAACTCATCAAGTCAAAGTTGATTGATTTACAGGCGACGACAGCACGAAAACTGCCATCTTTCATAATGACCATATTTTCACGAATTTCAGAGATTAGCAGAGTGTTCTGTGTACTGTTTGGATTACTTGGTGGCTTTTGTGCTGGCTGCGGTTTCGCCTGTGCGCCTCCTTGTGGTCCTGGCTGGCTAGGCATTTGGACTGCAGCGGATTGCTGGGGATTTATCGGCATCTGCTGACCAGGAAAACCTGCCGGCGCTTGTTGGCCTGGGAGTGGTTGTTGGGGTACGGCGGTAGCTGGCATTACCGGCTGCTCCGGTATACCGTATGTTTGTCCTGGTTGTTGTGACCCTGGTGGCACGTTGTTTTCCCACTCCTCTCTCGGAGATCCCTGTTAATGGAGCGAAATGACTACTTCATCTTCTGGCAGCGATTCGCGTTTCTTAATCCGGTTCGCTTCGTGAGCAATCGTTTCGATCGATAAATCAGAGTTATTTGCAAGCTTTATTATATCAGGCGAAGGTGATATCTCGCTAGTGTTTTCTACTGGTTCGATTGGTGTATTTTGTGGCGTTGCCGCCGGAGTGGCTCCAATCGGCTGAATCACCGTCTGATGCATGCTTGTCGGGTACGGATTTAATTGTAGGTGTGGTTCGGGTACGGATGAATCTGGCTGTGTGTTAATACCAGAGGTTGATGGCAGATTTGTGTACGGATTTGGTATTGCTGTAGATACTATGGGTTGCATCGCTGCCGGCTGTGGTATGGCGGGCTGCATGGCTTGCTGATGCATCTGGTTCATGAGCGCCTGCTTGTGTGCTGCGGCACTTTGGTCGAGACGTTGGTTGATCTGGTTGTATTCGCGAGTCGACGTATCGAGCACATCTTCTACCTGCTGCGCCTCATAGTATATGTCGGCATTCATTGAGTTTACAGTAGCGGGTTGTTGAGCCACTCCACGTACTGCCCAGCCATTACTGTCGACGATATTGGCAAGGTATGAGAATCGGCGCTCGGCTTCATTCTCGCTGATGTCTTTCGTGAGCTGTTTTTCGACTACTCGAGGTGCCGTAATTTCTACGAGTTCTTGGGTGCCATCTGGGTCCCAGATACGGCGATGGGGCTTAAGGTAAAATGACACTAACGCTGCAAGATATGTCTCCATCGGCTGATCCTTACGAAGCGGCAAAGCGAGCGCGCCAAAAAACAGGATAATCGGTAGTGGAAGGATGGCGAGTCCTATAAAGAGTTGCGAAAGTACCCACGCAAGCGCTATTGCCCCCGCTACGATGACGAGATAAATAAATTGCCTAAAGCTAAACGGTCCGATCAGTTTGTCATCGGCTTCGACATCTTGGGGTACTTTATACACTGCCATTGATATCACTAGTATACAGCATCCGCTATACTGCTTACACTTGACAAATCACAACTTGTGTGATAATATCTACCTTAGTAATAATCAAAACAAACAGAAACGAAATTTAACAAACCATGTCATCACTATCAGAACGACTTGCAGTGGCACGTAGAGAAGCAGCAGCACAAAGTGCTGAGGCTAGATCTGAGCAAGAGTCTACTCCTGATAGTGCGGATGCCCCGGACTGGGATTCTCTGGCTGATATGGCGCGTAATTTGCAGGATCGTCTCGATCAGGCAGGACTGGAAGACCCTTCTGAGGAATCTGACCCGGAACAAGGAGATCCTGAATCCGACCCCCTCCCCTCTTCGGATACAAGCGAAAATGAGCCGGAAGATTCTGAAAATGATGCCGAAGATATCCCTGAAGACCAAGAAACAGAGCGCGAATCACGCATTGATCGTGCACGCGCCGCAGGTGCGGCAGCGCTCGAATCGGCGGGTGTGATTGCTCTCGGGCAATTAACTAAAATTACCGACAGAATGCAAGCGCGCGATGATCGAAAGCAAGAGGCTCAAGAAGACTATGATAATGCGCTTGATCGTCCGCTCGATCAACTGATTACAGATGATAAAGAGATTCTGGGCGATCATGCTTCGAGTCTGTTCCGTGATCGAGCGCGCAGAAAAGCTGATAACCTTGTTGAAAAAATCAGCCAAGCAG
>DASWXM010000013.1:0-16690 GCA_036405515.1 Saccharimonadales bacterium (SeqCode)
GGACGGTGCCGATTCTGAAAAACGTTCGCGTGCACGCCATGGACTTGATGTGGCACGTTCACTAAGAGAGCTTGACATCGTTAACGTTACAGTATTTGAGGACCAGAAGACAGCCCATAATGTCGATGATCAATTACTAAAGCTTGCTCGTGAGCATACTGGATCGGTTTGTACAATCGACTATAATCTAAATAAAGTTGCAAAAGCTGAAGCAATACGTGTATTGAATATTAATGAACTCGCCAAAAATCTTCGCATGAATTTTCTTCCAGGGGAGAAAGTAAATATTATGGTGACACAAAAAGGTAGTGATGCTCATCAAGGTGTGGGCTATATGGCTGACGGCACTATGGTAGTTATAGAGCAAGCAAAACAAGATATTGGGAAGATGGTCAAAGTTGAATTTATCAGAAGCATTCAGACTGATGCCGGGCGTATGCTCTTTGCGAAAAAGATAACAGGAAAAGAAGATGACAACAAGGCGCATACGGCTAAGAAAGTGAAAAAGCGGGCATCTGCTGGTCGGAGTCCTCGTAAAGCCGAGGACGCGCTTGTGGAACTCGCAAACGGATAAAACGATAGTTGATGAAATAACATGGGGCGGTATTGCCCCATGTTATTTTTAGTATAAGCTAACTAATCGTCGTTGCCATTGCCATGGGAGGTGTATCGAGTCGAACTGCTCCCTGTATAGTATCCAGTATCGGTGACAGTAACGGTTATCTGGGAGTTATTTTTAAACTTATACGGTACATTGTAGGAGCCGCTTGAGCTTACGTTAGGCGATGCGATTACCTCGCCATTTACGGATATCTTGAGTGAATCGAGTGGAAATGTTCCTTTCATGACACGCACCACGATACCATTACTTGTCGTGTCGATTCCTGAAATACTTGGTTCGCGGTCACTACATTTATGTCTATCATCATCAGCATTGGCATCGTAACCATCTGGTGCGATAAAGACATCTTTCTTTGTGAATGGGTCTTTCATTTTGGTGACACCAATCTTTATACGTGCGCCTTCTGGGGTACACTTTGTTGCTTTCTTTTTAGAGACACGGTCAAAAGTCAGTTTTGAATTTGAGGTAAACGACTTGTTATAGTAAGACGGATATATTTCTGAACCAATATGCTGGATGCCTGCTGGCTCCTTAAACCATTCACCCTTCTTCGCCTTACCTTGGCTCTGGTAGCGCTGACTAGCATAGGCAAGTACCGGATCGAGAATCTGTGCAGGGATTGAAGAGTTACCATTAAGGAGTGGTCGGATATCCGGATTACCGAGCCATACGGTTGCAGAAAGTGATGGAGTGTAACCGATAGTCCAGATGTCTTTTGCCTGTCCGCCGATGTCAGAAGTTCCGGTCTTGATAGATGCACGAACACCCGCAGCATCAAGACTTGGAGTTATCGACCGGCCAAAGAGGCCGAGGCGCGCATTGCTGTCTGCGAGGATATCATTGACGATATATGCGGCTTGGGCATTGATAATTCGTTTTGATTCGTCTTTGTATTTCTCAACAACCTCGCCTGAGCTGTTTGTTACTTCAAGGATACTGCTGTGTGGCTTGTAGACACCAAGACGAGCAAGCGATGCGAGTGCATTTGTGTGATCAATCATGCGTGTGCCACATCCACCAATTGATGATGCGGGTCCCGCTTGTTTTTCGCTACCTTGAGTACAGTATAGGGTATCGCCCATTTTGCGGATTGTTTCGAGTGTGGGTTGCACCCCTGAAGTAAGCATTGCTTTGATAGCAGGTATATTGCGGGATAAGGCAAGGCTTTTTCGGATTGTAATATTTCCCTTAAAACCGCGGTCAGCATTCTGAGGTTTATAGTCTGGATATCCTGGCACTGCGAATGGGGAGTCGGCGAGAACGGAACCACTGCCATAATTTTGATTTCCTTCACCTTTGTCTTGGAATAGTTGCGCGTACACAAGTGGCTTGATGGATGAGCCTGGCTGGATCATAGCGGTGGCTGCATTGTCCTGGCCAAAGCCAGGGTGCTTGAAGTTTCTACTTCCAACCATTGCAATAATCTGGCCGGTACGTGTATCCTCTACTGTTGCTGCGCCGTTTGAGAATCCCGCAATCTCATCTTGAGAGGAGTTGAACATATTCTTCATCTCTTGTTCAGTTTTTTGTTGGATTTTGTAGTCAAGTGTTGTCTTGACGACCAGACCGCCACTGCCAACAGTCTTTTTACCAAGCTTTGCTTCCAAATCACTTCTTACCATTTGGACAAAATGAGGGGCCTTTATACCTTTGTACTGATCAGTTTCTGGCTTGATCTTGTCAAGAATATCTATTTTCTTTGCTGTATCTGCCTGCTCTTGGGTGATATATCTTTGCTCGACCATGTTGTCAAGAACTTTATGCTGGCGCTGGACTAGAGCTTCATTACCGGCTTTATTGTACGGGTCATAAAGTCCGGGCTGGTTCGGGATACCTGCTAAGAGAGCAGATTCTGCAAGCGAAAGCTTCTTGGCGGATTTGCCAAAATAAGTTTGCGCGGCAGACTCAACACCATTGCGTCGTCCTCCGTAGGGTGATTCATTTAGGTATAGGTTGAGAATCTGTTTCTTGTTATACATGCGCTCAACCTCGATCGAGAGGATGACTTCTTTAATCTTTCGGGGAATACCGTTGAGACCACGCTTATTGGCTTCGTCAGCAAAGAAGACCTGTTTGACAAGCTGCTGCGTAAGAGTTGAACCTCCTTGTACTGACTCTCCTTGAGAGTTATTGACTACTGCGCGAAGAAGTCCCGTGAAACTAATCCCGCCATGATTGTAGAATTCTTTATCTTCGATTGCGATTGTCGCTTGTCGCATATAATCCGCAATTTCGTCATCATTGACCTTGATCCTATAGTCGTCACTACCTTTATCGGTCCAAAGTACAACCCCGTTACGATCGGTATAAGTAGTAACTGTTGTCTGAACACGCTTCGCGAGCTCACTGGGTCGGATTTGGTCGAGATCTTTACGGTAGTACGCAAATAAGGCGCCAACAGCAAGTACAACAAGTAGTACAGTAACGCCGGTAAGTTTAAGAGCCATAAAGAGGCCCTTCTTTGAAAACCAATAACCAAAGACTCTTTTGGGATGAAGCCGATAAAGGGTGCGTTTCAGTGGGTGCTTTGGCAAGCTTGCTAGGTATTCTGCACGTTTACGTGCAGTCGCATCTTTCTTAGTGCGCCGTTTATGTGTCAAATTCGCATAGACATTCATGCGCTTGCCGGATGATTTCTTTACCACTGTCTCTTACTTCCCATAAGCAATATTGCTTATCATTGTAGCATAACCAGACGAGTACAAATAGCCATCTTTTCTGCTATACTGACTAAAGTAATAACAGATACAAGGAGATAGGATGAAGCTTTCCGAAGAGTTGCAGTGGCGCGGCTTTGTAAATCAAACCACATTCCCAGATTTATCAGCCCTAGATGGTGAACCTATCTCACTCTACTTTGGTGTCGATCCAAGCGCTGATAGTATGACGATTGGCAACTTGGCGGCGGCAATGATGGTGCGTCATTTTATTGATCACGGACATAAGGTGTTTCTTCTTGTGGGTGGCGCAACCGGCATGATCGGTGACCCAGACGGTAAAAAAGATGAGCGCAATCTTAAAACTTTGGATGAAATTGCGAAAAACAAAGCTGGCATTGCAGCGCAGTACAACTCTGTGTTTGCAGGCAAAGAGTTTACGGTTGTCGATAACTACGACTGGTTTAAAGGAGTAAATTACCTGGATTTCTTGCGAAACGTTGGCAAGCATGTACCGATGAGTCAGATGCTGGGACGTGACTTCATTCAATCGAGATTAGGCGAGGAAGGCTCAGGTATCAGTTATGCAGAATTCAGCTATTCGTTAATCCAGGGCTATGATTTCTTACACCTCTACCGTGAGCACGGAGTTACATTGCAGTTATGCGGTGCAGATCAGTGGGGTAATTCAATTACGGGTGTCGACCTGATTCGTCGTATTGAAGGTGGTGAGGCGCATGTATATAGTACTCCACTTGTTGTCAATAAGCAGACTGGTGTAAAGTTCGGTAAGTCAGAGGGTGGTGCCGTGTGGCTTGACCCGGCGAAGACATCACCTTACAAGTTCTACCAATTTTGGTTAAATATTGATGATGAGACCGCCGAGGATCTCATAAAAGTGTATACCCTGCTTGATAAAGAAGTGATCGAGGAGATAACTACCCGCCATAAAGAAAATCCCGGTGCTCGTGAACTGCAGAAAACGATTGCGCGCGAGGTGACAACGCTAATTCACGGCGAAGAGCGATTCGAGAGCGTTATGCGAGTGACTGACGTACTGTTTGGCAGGGCAGAGTTTGCCAGTCTGCCGGACGACGACCTCGATGCGCTTGCCGGCGAAATTCCATCAGTAAGTACAGGTGCGTCTGTTATTGATGCACTTGTAGGGGCGGGTGTAGCAAGTAGTAGTGGCGAAGCAAAACGGCTTATCGCTGGAGCGGCGATCTCGGTAAATGGTCAAAAAATCAGCGAAGATCAGCAAATAACAGAGAAAACCTTACTCAAAAAAGGTAAGAACACCTTTATCTTGGTTCGCTAGCGTACCGATGAAATGGTATACTGAAGACTCGAATAACAAGGAGGGGAATGGTTGACTTACATAAGTATCTCTCTGCGGATGCAGTAACAAATATAGAAAAGTGGCTTACAGAGCCAAAGTATGCCGAGTACAAGACTGAACTTGAGCGGATGATTGCCGACGAGCATTGGAATGAGCTGGAAGATGCGTTCTTCAAGACGGTCGAATTCGGAACGGGCGGGCGACGGGGAACGACCGGTGTTGGCTCGAACCGCATTAACCGCGTGACGATTGGTGAGTCAACTCAGGCTTTGTGTGAATATATAGCCAGTATCGACGACGATGCGGCGGACAAAGGAATCGTGATCGCTTGCGACACGCGCTTGACGTCAAAGGAGCTGAGCGAATACGCCGCTGCTGTCTGTGCCGCCAATGGCTTTAAGACATATATTTTTGAGTCTTTCCGCGCTACTCCGGAACTTAGCTTCGCTGTGCGACATCTGAAGACGGCGGCCGGAATCGTTATCAGTGCCAGTCATAATCCACCAAGTGATAACGGGTTTAAGGCGTATTGGAGTGACGGTGCGCAATTGGTTGCGCCGCACGATAGAGGCGTGCTTGATAAAGCGGATATAATCTCAACGATTAATGTAGTCGAGTTTGATGAGGCGGTAAATGACGGCCGTATCGTTGTCGTCGGCCAAGAGGTTGACGATGCATATATCACTGCTGTACTCAACGAGCGTGTCGGTGAGGTGACTGATTTGTCGATCATCTATTCGCCTTTGCACGGCGCAGGTCAGACCAATACATTGCCGGTGCTTCAAAAAGCAGGCTTCGACGTGCGAACTGTGGATGAGCAGATGGTGCCGGATGGTAATTTTCCGACCATTGAAAATGGCAAACCGAACCCTGAAGAAAAAGCCGCCAATGACCGCGCGGTAGCGTTGATGCTTGCCGAGGATGCAGATATGGCAATCACCAATGATCCGGATGCGGATCGAGTCGGAGTAATTGTACGTCAGAACGACCAGGCCGTGTATCTTACCGGTAACCAGGCGGCAAGCCTCGCGACCGACTATGCTCTAAAGAAGCTTCAAGAAAAGCAGCAACTGGGCACCTCCCATTATATCGCCAAAACGATCGTGACGACCGATATGATGGAGGCGATCGCAACGAAATACGGCGTCAAGACGTATGGCAACATGTTGGTAGGATTTAAATATATCGGTGAACTCCTACGCAATAAAGAGCTTACCGATGAAGTTTTTGTCATCGGTGGTGAAGAAAGCTACGGACTGTTAAAGGGTGATTATGCTCGTGACAAGGACGGAGCAAGCGGTGCGCTGCTCCTCGCTGAGTATGCGGCCGAATTGAAACGTAAAGGTAGGACGCTTGTCGATCAGCTACATGAACTGTACCAGGAACATGGCCTCTATCTTGAGCGGCTTGATAATTTGCAGTGCCCTGGCGCAGATGGGTTCAAGCAGATGCAGGCTATCATGAGCAGTCTTCGTGAGACGCCTCCTGTGAGTATCGCAGGCGAACAGGTGAGTGCAGTATTGGATTATAAGACTCTCGTGCGTCAAGATATTGCGACAGGAGAAAAGACATCGATTGATTGTACCAGTGGAAATGTGTTGGTGTATGAATTCGGTGATGCTCGTCGCCGTGTAACGATTCGCCCGAGCGGGACCGAGCCGAAGATGAAATTTTACGTACAGTGGCATCAGGATACGGAAGATCCTAGGAAAGATTACCCTATAGCCATGCAACAGCTCGAGAATCTGTCGCGTGAGCTTGAAGGCCAAGCCCTTGAGCGCGCATGAACCTTTCGACCTCGCTAGCTTCAATAAAAGGTGTCGGACCAAAGACCGCTGAGCAGCTGCATGCTGCTGGCCTAGAGACTGTTGGCGATTTGATTACTTTCCTACCTCGCAAGCACGAAGATTTTTCTGAAGTTGTAGAGATTGACAAGATCAATCCGGGCAAGCGGACTATCAAGGCTCGTGCAGAATCAGTCGAGGTAAAGCGTGTTAAGCGAGGCATGACGGTCACGACAGCGGTCTTGGCTGACGAAAGCGGGAAACTAAAAGCAGTATGGTTTAACCAACCATACCGAGCATCTCAATTGAAAGATGTAAAAACCGAGTATTACTTCTCTGGAGAATTTGAATTCAGCTATAATCGCTACCAACTCACCAATCCAAGCGTCGAGTTAGTGAAAGATATGCCGGTACAGACAGATCGTATATTACCGATCTATCGGCAAATAAAAGGTTTAAAAAGCCAAGTACTTCGAAAAATCTTAGCAGAGCTCCGCCCGCTCATTACAATGTTGCCGGAGACGTTGCCGCCGGAAATTGTGATTTCTGAAAAGCTTGTCAGTTATAGCGATGCGCTGCTCGGCATGCATTTTCCGTCCTCTGTGCAAGATATTACGAAGGCAAAAGAACGATTGGCATATGAAGAGCTCTTTCAGTTGCTACTTGCAAGCCAGCTAAACCGTGAAGAAAATATTAAGCTTGAAGGAATAGCTATTCCGTTTGACAAGAGAGGTGTGA
Source organism: Saccharimonadales bacterium (SeqCode) (assembly GCA_036405515.1). Classification (GTDB taxonomy): domain Bacteria; phylum Patescibacteriota; class Saccharimonadia; order Saccharimonadales; family Saccharimonadaceae; genus JASLCR01. The sequence goes on from DASWXM010000013.1 coordinate 7,141, forward strand.
AGCAATTTGTTGAGAAGCTACCATTTGCTTTGACAAATGCGCAGCGGCTTGCAGCATGGGAAATTATTCAAGATATCGAAAAACCGATGCCAATGAATCGTTTACTGCAAGGTGATGTTGGCTCGGGTAAGACGGTTGTTGCCGGTATAGCGGCGCTATCAAGTGCTCGCGCAGGTTTTCAGACAGCTCTGATGGCTCCTACGGAGATTTTGGCCAGACAGCATGCCGAGACATTGCAGGATCTTTTAAAACCGTTTGATATTACTGTTGGGCTCCTCATTGGATCGGTAAAAGCGAAAGCTCGCGAGATATTATATGGGCAGATTGAAAAAGGTGAGGTTGATATTGTTGTCGGCACACATGCGCTCATTCAGGATACTGTGAAATTCCATCGGCTTGGACTTGTGGTGATTGATGAGCAGCATCGGTTTGGTGTTGCACAGCGTCAAAAACTACTCGATAAGGCAAGTAAGATGCCACATCTCCTAGCTATGACGGCTACGCCGATTCCTCGTAGTTTACAATTAACGGTATTCGGTGAGCTTGATGTCAGTATCTTGAATGAACGCCCCACGAATCGTAAGCCGATTAAAACTAAGATCGTCTCTCCGGTATCCCGGCAAGCAGCGTATGGGATGATCGATCAAGAGATTGCCCGTGGGCAACAGGCGTATGTAATCTGCAGTTTAATCACCGACACTGAAGTGAGTGAGAAAAAGTCAGTCGAAACTGAGTATCGCAAGTTGAAGAATTCTATCTTTGGGCATCGATCTATCGGTCTTTTGCATGGTCGGATGAAATCCGAAGAAAAAGAGCAAGTGATGAACGATTTCAAGGCTCAAAAGTACGATATTTTGGTAAGTACAACGGTTGTTGAGGTAGGTGTCGATGTGCCAAATGCCAGTGTAATTATGATTGAAGATGCTGATCATTTTGGCCTCGCGCAGTTGCATCAATTGCGCGGTCGAGTTGGGCGAGGCGAGCATCAAAGCTACTGCTATCTGATGATGAGCGACACGAAAAAACCAAGCCAGCGTCTTCGTGAACTTGAGCGGTCAAATGATGGCTTCTATCTCGCACAGGTTGACCTTGATTTGCGTGGTCCCGGTGAAATATATGGCCGGATGCAGCATGGTGCGTTGAATCTGCAGATCGCTAGTCTTGCTGACACGAAACTGCTCGCACGCGCACAAAAAGCCGCTCAACGATTCGTCTCTTCCGGGATAGATTTGCTACAATACAAACAGTTGAAAACGCAGGTGGAGAAATACCAGCGACTGACAACGCTCAATTAGTTATCATGTACGCATTTGGTCCGCTTCCAAAATATAAAAAATCTGGCCGTATCATTGGTACGCACCAGAAGATTGATCGTGTCGCCAGGCGGCATATTGCTGCCTATGTTGACTCAGGGCTTTCTTTTCCAGAAATTGATGACATTTTGCACTTCGAGGGCTCTCGAGGTCCTGATGGAGTAAAGCTGAAAAGCCCCGGCAAAGATGAACCATCACACTTTATCGATCCAAAGAATCTTCACGATAACGATCAGCTGCTCGAAGCAATCCGGGCGCATAGCCGGAATCTTAGCGATGCGTTGCTGGCGCGCGACATGGTACGTGCAGCATTTGAGGCTGCCTGGATGGCACATGCGGTGGCCGATGGTCTTACGCCTGCACATCATGATCCATTCGATGATCAGATCAGGCATCTCAAACACTCTGACGATCGAAAACATAAAGTTCGCAGCAAGATTGTTATGTCTGGGGCGGGGTCTCGTAAAAAATTTATACAGAATAATTGGAAATACTGGGGTGCCGGCGGTATCATGACAACTCACACTCTCTTTGAAGCAGGGGTTGCTACGGCAGCAAAGCCGTTGATGTTTAAAGACGCCAGACCTACTAACCAAGATATTGAGCAGCTTGCTGAAAGGGGGTTTATCTCTCTTTATAAGGATTTTATTCATGATATTGACTCTCTCGATATGTATGGCCGATACAAGCAGAGTGGATGGACAAGGTCGTTAGCACGCGATACGACAAAAGAATTGATGCCGACGATCGTCAAAGCGGTGACTCTTGCTTGGCTGGCATCATACAGGGACGCGAGGCAGAAAGAATGAACGTGCGTATCGTTGCCGGTAAGTATGGCGGACGCAAGATTGATGCTCCTGACCGACGCAGTACCCACGCTATGAGTGAGCGAGCTCGAAACGCGATGTTTAACTCACTGGCAGGTATAGTTGAGGGTGCAAGAGTACTCGATGCGTTTGCTGGATCGGGGGCAATTGGTATTGAGGCTCTGAGTCGTGGGGCTGAGAGTGTGGTATTTGTCGAAAAAGACCGCATAGCAGCAAAAATTATTGCCAAAAACTTAGAAATGCTTGATATCGAGGATGAAACGCAGCTGATAAAAACAACAGTTAGCAACTGGATTTCGACATCAGAAAATGAGCGTTTTGATCTGATAATTGCCGATCCGCCATACCATGATCCACAGTTTTCCACAGTCCATAAGCTTTTTGGTCTTCTCAAACCAGGTGGAACCATGGTATTATCACATTCAGGAAAGGGTGAGGTGCCGTTTTCAAACAAAATTGTTGTGGTGGACAATCGTAGTTATGCTAATGCACACCTCACCTTCTTCCGCCGAGAAGAGTGACCCGACAGGGTCTTTTTTATTTCAGAGATATGTAAGGACGAGCCTTACTTATACCAAAGAAAAACTACGACCTAATAGTCGTAGTTTTTCTTTGGTGCGGATGAAAGGACTTGAACCTTCACGCCCGGAGGCACTAGCTCCTAAGGCTAGCGTGTCTACCAATTCCACCACATCCGCACGGATTTGTGACAACATTGCCCATTATAGCAGAAACTAATGAGAATGCGAGATGCTTGTGCTATGATTATTAGTAAAGAGCGAGGGTAAATGAATAAATTAGCACAATATTTGAATCAGCATTTGCATGGCGAAGTCTTTACTGATAAAGATACGCTTCGTCACTTTTCTGTAGACAACGGTCCTTTGCGCCAAGAGCCGGAGATGGTAGTGTTTCCTTATGAGACTAATGACATCCGCAAACTTCTGCGCTTTTCATGGCAGCTGGCAGAAAAAGGGCATAAACTCCCAATTACTGCCCGTGGTGCTGGACTGAACGCAACAGGCGGAGCGACTTCAAGTGGCGTTATATTATCCCTGTCGTCGCATATGAATCAGATTTTTGAATATGATGCGAAGCAGCGGCTAGTTCGTCTGCAACCGGGTGTATCAACGGTTGGACTCAATAATGCCTTACGACTGCAGGGTACCGCTGTACCTATGATGGAAAGCGGTATGCAGACGGTCGGTGGCGTACTTTCGGATACAAATAGCGCGCACATAGTAGATGTGATTGAACAAGTCGAAATTGTGCTGGTTAACGGTGATGTTCTGCAGACAAAGCGCTTAAGTAAACGAGAGCTTAGCAAAATTAAGGGTCAACAAGGATTTATTGCTGATATATACCGTGAAGTCGATGGACTGATCGATGAAAACGCCGATCTTATCGCCGAGCTCGATACGCGAGATGCAAGTGGTTACAATGCTCTAAATATGGTGAAGCAAAAGGACGGTTCACTTGATTTGACGCCGCTATTCGTCGGCTCTCAAGGGACGCTTGGTATTATCTCGGAAGTAATCATCCGGACAGAATACGTCAGTGATGCGACATCTGTAGTGGTCGCGGCATTTAACGACGCGGCAAGCGCACGTGATGCGCTCGACGGGCTCGGCGCTCTTCGGCTTGCAAAAGTTGAGTATTACGATGCAAGCTTGATTGAGCGTGCAAAAGAGCAGGGCAAGACATATGAGTTTATCGGCGAGACCGAAAAAACTCCAACAGTTATCGTAGGCTATATCGATGATCTAAACAGCCGAAATCAGGCTCGAAAGGTAAAGAAGCTCCGCAAGGTATTTGAAAAAGCTGGTGCGAGTGTTACTTCGACGAGTAACTTTGAGACTAGCGAATTCAGATCACTTGAAGGCATTATGGCGCTGGCTGGTCAAAGCAGTACGAAGGCTACTCAGCCTGTAGTTGATAATGCCTATGTGCCACTCGAGCGCTCAGAGGACTTTATGAGCGGACTGTTTGAGCTGGAGAAAAAACTCAAACTTGAACTGCCAATCTATGGGCAACCTCTCGAAGGATTATGGACGGTGCGGCCGCTGCTTTCTCTTGAAACGGTAAGCGGAAAACAAACATTGCTGAAGTTTATCGAAGAATACCGCCGGCTTGTTGAGCGCTGTGATGGCCATCTTGCGGGCGCATATGCTGAGGGCAGGGCGCAGACGGTCACGGTTGCCTCGAAGAGGGACGAAGATGATAAAGTTGAGGCATTATTCACGAAGCTAAAACAGATTTTTGACCCGTATAATATACTGAATTCCGGTGCAAAACAGCCTTCTGAAGCACGCGAAATAGCAAAGCTTGTGCGTAGCGATTCATCTCCTCGTATTCCATAGTCATTTCGCGTATAATAAGAATCTATGCGGATGTGGCGGAATTGGTAGACGCGCTAGCTTCAGGTGCTAGTGTTAGCAATAACGTGGAGGTTCAAGTCCTCTCATCCGCACCAAAGTAAGCCTGGTTAGCCCGGGTTTACTTTTATATATAGTACTGTGTCTAGATAAGGTAAAATGACGACCGATGGAAGATCTACGTAATGTTACGGATGAGTTTAAAGGTATGCGGCACGGCGATATTGTCCAGGCTCTTGATGATCGTGGCGTGGAGCTTGAGATTGCTATAGAGAATCTAGAACGAGATTTTAATATGGGAACGATCGTGCGTAGCGCTAATGCCTTTGGTGTACGGCATGTGCATGTGATCGGGCGCCGGCAGTGGAATAAGCGTGGCGCAATGGCGACAGATAAGTATCTGCATGTTCACTATCATCAGTCGGTGGAAGGATTCGCGAAAGAGGCAGTAGATCGTAAGCGTACGATCATCGCGGTAGATAATGTGCCGGGTTCGGTCGAGCTTGCCAAGAATACTCTCCCGAAGAACGCAGTGCTGGTATTCGGCGCGGAAGGTTCGGGGCTCTCGGCTGACTTGCTGGCTCATGCTGACCGTGTGGTGGCAATTGAACAGATCGGTAGTACACGCTCCATCAATGTCGGTGTTGCTGCCGGGATTGTAATGTATGAATGGCTAAGGATATATAGCTTGCAAGAGTAAGCTCGGGGTGGCATAATAAAAGTATGTCGGAAGTGTATGACTTTAACGCAGAAATACATGACATTACTGTCAAAAGGGAAATAGGGTATTTCTCTTTCAGGGCTAGTGATATATTCAGAGATGCGGTCTACGGACTCTTGAGGTCTGAAGTACGTGAAAAAATGGGCTCACAGGCCCTTTTTTTGTATTCGGACTATCGTCATCCGGTAATTCGTAGAAACGGAACACTTCGCGGTGAGGACGGTCAGATGGAGTCTGCTGTACGCAGAATGCTTGAAATGAATGGAAATATGCCACTTCCTTTAGCACGAGCGCTTCGGGCGGACTTCTTGCCGAAGACAGAAGAGTTTGCGCTGCGTACAGGTGTATTAGCGGGTCCAAGATTAGTAGACTTCATGCAAGATCACAGGGAGATTCCACCTAAATTCAGACAAGGACTGTCCCTGCCTGTTCATCTGAAGTTTCCAATTCAAGATGTAAAACCCCAGGAAGAACGTGTGGATGAAGTTTTAAGGCTGCGGCAATTGGTCTACGGTGATGATGTACACAAAGTTTCGAGCCTCAATCGTAAAGCTGAAGGCCATGGCATGAACGTGTACGACATGAAGATGAGGTTCAGCGAGATTCGCTATCACCATGATGATATCGGACAGGTCTGATATACTTAAAACATGATCTGTCAAATTTACCATCTGCATCTGTCGCCGGAGCGAGTCGGGTAGTCTTGTTTTTTGCTAAAAATAACTGCCGGACATCGCTCCGGCAGTCTTAGTTGAGAATATGATTATGCTTGCAAAACAAGGAGAATAATGTGAAAATGACAGAAATGAGTGTACTATCAAATCAACCCTACAAAGGTACGCGTGACTGGTACCCAGAAGAGAAGCGTGTACAAAATTATATCTTTGATATTTGGAAAAAAACAGCTGAAAAATACGGCTATCAAGAATACGGAGCTCCGTTACTAGAACCTCTGGAGGTCTATGCTGCAAAGAGTGGACAAGAGCTTGCAAATGAACAGACATATGCATTTACTGATCGTGGCGACCGTACGGTAGCGATTCGTCCGGAGATGACGCCGACAATCTCGCGCATGGTGGCCGCTCGCAGGCAAGAACTTGCGTACCCAGCCAGACTCTTTAGTGTGGCAAACTTTATGCGTTATGAGCGCCCTCAGAAAGGCCGAGAGCGTGAATTTTGGCAACTTAATGTTGATATTTTTGGCGCCGATACAGTCTATGCTGACGCCGAGATTATCACCTTTGGTGCTGATCTTCTTAAGACCTTCGGCGCACGTGAAGAAATGTTTACGATACGCGTCAATGACCGTCGGGTGATTAATGGCATGATGCACGACTATCTTGGGCTTGATGAGGTCCAGGCACAATTAATGATCAAGCTTTTTGATAGGAAGAATAAGATCTCAGCCGAAGAGTTTCGCGATCAGGCTATTGAGATTTTTGGCGAAGAGCAAGCGCCTGCGGGCCTGAAGAAGATTGCCGCACTTCTAAATGCAAAGGCAGTGGAAGATCTCCCTTCGGCATTACAAGAACTTGGTGCAATGAAAGAAGTCGGTCGACTGTTCGAGCTGATCGAGGATGCGGGCATTAAAAATGCGCTCTTTGATGTGACGCTGATGCGCGGACTTGATTACTATACTGGCACCGTATTTGAATTTTTTGACAATGATCCGGAAAACAATCGTTCATTATTTGGAGGTGGTCGTTACGACGGGCTCGTGGGACTATTTGGTGCAGAGCCAATTAGTGCTGTGGGTATGGCACCCGGTCTTACAACAACAGAGATTTTCCTTAGGGCGCACAACCTACTTCCTGAATTTTCCTCGACGACTGAGCTCTATATGATTGTGCTCGGAGAAGAATCACTTGATAGTGCGATTTCTCTTGCAAGAAAATGGCGTGCTGAAGGCTTGGCAGTAGAAGTTGATATTACTAACCGCAAGATTGATAAGCAGATCAAGACGGCCGTGAAAAAGCATGTACCATTCATGCTCTTTATTGGAGAGAGCGAGCTAAAGAGCGATACGTTTACTCTCAAGAATATTGCCTCATCCGAAGAACAGCAACTGAGTTTTGAACGAGTAGTGAGTGTAGTCAAAGATCAACGCAGACAGCCGCGCGATGATCTTGACGAGATCTTTGAGTAGTTCGTTGGGCTTTTAGTTTTTGACCTGAGCCTCTACCTCTGGTATAGTTGGTCATTGTATGAAGACATCCGTAAAACACCTATCCAAAACTCGTGTACAACTGACTATCTCGGTCGATAAAAAAGAGCTTGAAGCAGCGGAGCAAGTTGCTCTTGTAAAGCTAGCTCGTGATATCAAAGTTCCTGGCTTTCGCAAAGGCAAAGTGCCGCCAACTGTGGCTGCGAAGAATGTGGACCCAAATGTGCTAGCACAGGAAACAGCGGACAACGCACTGAGCCGTGCAGTTGCTGAAGCGTTTATCTCTGAAGACATTCAGGCCCTCGATCGCCCAGAAGTCGAATTGAAGAAGTATGTACCTGGTCAGGAAATGGAGTTTACTGCAGAAGTTGACGTAGTTCCGCCGGTGAAACTCGGTGATTATAAAAAGCTTGGTGTAAAGACAGAGAAAGTAGCTGTCGCTGCCAAAGAAGTTGACGAAGTAATTGAGCGCATGCGTTCTGGTATGGCTGAGCGCAAAGAAGTCAAGCGTGCGGCAAAGAATGGCGATGTGATCGTGATTGATTTTGTGGGTAAGAAAGATGGCACTCCGTTTGAAGGCGGCAAGGCTGAAGATTACGATCTTGAGCTTGGTTCAAACTCATTTATCCCAGGATTTGAAGAAGGCCTCGTAGGCGCTAAGGCTGGTGATAAAAAAGACCTTAAGTTGAAGTTTCCTGAGAGCTATCATGTTGATGATCTTGCCGGCGCAGATGTCGTATTTGAGACGACCGTGAAGAAGGTTGAAGAAAAGCAGCTGCCCGAGCTTGATGATGAGTTTGCGAAAAAAGTTGGTGCTAGTACAGACATAAAGACCTTCAAAGAATTGCAAGAGGATATTAAGAAGGAACTTCTCGCACAAAAAGAACGTGAAGCGATCGAAAAGCGCAAAGACGACCTCGTACAAGCACTTGTTGATGTAAGTGAACTCGAGGCACCGCAGGTATTGGTTGATGACCAAGTGCGAAGCATCGAGCAGGATATGCAGCAGAATCTTATGTACCGCAACATTACGCTTGATCAGTACATTAAGACCCAAGGGTTTAAAGACCAAGATGATTGGAAAAAGAATGAAGTCATCCCAGCTGCCGAGAAGCGTGTAAAAGCCGGTCTCGTGCTATCTGAGCTCGCAAAGATACTTAAGGTTGATGCTACTGATGAAGAAAAAGAAGCGCACCTTAACCGCTACCGCATGCAATACGCCAACAATCCTGAGATGGCGAAGCGTTTTGATGAACCCGAGGTGCAGCGTGATGTTTACAACCGTCTGTTGACTGAAAAAACAGTCGAAGAACTTGTTGAGCTTAATAAGTAGCTAAATACACTTGTGTTCGAGTAAAATACTGTGCTTAAATGAGCGCAGTATTTTATATTCATGAAAGGGTATCAATGAATAAACACTTATATCAACGAGGCTCAGCACATATCGTAATAATTATTTGTCTTGTACTGGCACTTGTTACGACACTTGGCTGGGTATTTTATCAGAATTTTATATACAAAGAGACGCCGAATAAGGATACGGATCTCATTGTTGTAGAGAAGAAAGACGATAGTCCTGACAAGAGTAAAGATACTAATGAGCAGGATAGTGAAGATTTTTTGGCTATTAGCTCATGGAACGTAAAATTTAAACTTCCTTCTTCTTTGCAGGACACTAAGGTGAGCTATGAAATGCTAGAACGCCAGTCGGGAACTGGCGAGGTCTACGGCTTTATCACTGACCGAATGAAGAAAGCGGGTTGTAGTCTAGGTAATTACGGTGCTGATATTGTATGGAAAGATAGCAAGTCACACAAAGGTGAAATTGACACGATACCACTGAACGATAATCAACCAATTGATGGCAGTTATTACGCTACTATTGGTGCTCGCTCAAGTTGTGGAGACGAGAGCTCTCAGTCAGATATTGACGCGGATAGAAAAGCACTCCAGGATATGTTTTTGAGCATAGAGTCTACGGAGTAGTTCGCATAGTATACATAATAATTAGCACTCGCATTGCACGAGTGCTAATTATTATGTATACTTGATGTATGACGAAAAGCTATCTTGTTCCAAATGTGATTGTCAAAACTGCCGATGGTGAGCGTGGGTACGATATCTACTCGCGCCTGCTAGAAGATCGTATT
>DASWXM010000014.1:0-10743 GCA_036405515.1 Saccharimonadales bacterium (SeqCode)
TGGTTGGACTCGTCCTCTTTGCAGGGATGTATAGCTTTATCCAGTTCCTTATCCCTGGTGGTGTGTTTAGTCGAGATCTCAACGCACCAGTGGCGAGTAATACACCGACGGAGAGGGTGGGGGGTGACGAAGGAGGAAGCGAAACACCCAAGGCGATAGATAAAATCGTTCACCTCCATTCGTCAGGAAGGTTTGATCGCAGCGTTTCTCAGTGGCGAAAGGATCTTCAAAAGTTCAAGCAAAAATATACTCCTAGTGTCATTACACTTACAGAGACTGCTTCGAATCGCAGTAGAGTTATAAGCTGGAAAGGCTGGTCCCATACAAATGGTGAGACTTCCGTCGCGTGGGATACAGCGGTCTGGAAAAAAACAAACTCAGAAATCCAAGAACTTGCCCCCAACACCCCTTCGCGACTCCCTAGTAAGGTTTCAATCGTTATTCTTCAAGATCGCACAACCAAGACCAAATGGCTCTGGGCCGTCACACATGTCCCGGCCAGTGTCGACGGAGGCAATGGCGTATTCCGAGTACATGATGACAAAAATAGCGATGAGTTTATACGCTCTCAAGTAACAAAGTGGAAGGCAGTTATGCGCCATCTTCCAACCATTATTGCTGCTAGCCTAAAGAAGTACAACATTAAACGGCAAAATTCGATCATTACTGCTGACTGGAATGTAAATGTGGCGCAGTCTGGCTGGAGACAAAAAATGAAAACGTATTTCCCAAACTACAAGCTTTCCAACCCGAGAGGTAGCGCACCCACCCACGGTGATCGCACGATTGATGCATCACTTGTTGCAAATGAGGTTACCGCATCAAATTGGCGCGGCCTTGGTGTGATTCCAAGCTCAGATCACAATCCCTTTGTCGTCGAGTATAAAATACCTTGATCTACACCTGATCTTTAGGTGGATAGAGTGCTTCGAGAGCATGCGCAATATACGTTTCCATTTCAATCACTGAATATTTCAGACCGTCCTGGTCTTCAGCATAGATATGTGTCTGAGGCAAAGAACGTATAGTCGAAAAGCCATGTCCTGCGGCTATAGAGATGTAGTGAAGTCCGATCCTCTCTTTGTCATCAAGCTCAGTCTTGGAATTTACTGTAGAGAGTCTGGCTCGCAGTTTGGCCGCCGCCTGCTGAAGCACTATATCAATGACATGCGCAGGTGTATCATCGGGAACTGAGCGCTTACCAAACAGAAAAAGATATTGGCCAGCCGTCGATTCTTGTATACGTTTCGATTCTGCAAGATTGTACAATACATCATCAAGATCACGTAGATCTTCCTCATTGAGCTCATAGTTGCGTGGTACGCCTGTCGAACTACGCTCTATAACAGTCTGCGGATCTTTACAGTATCCTATCGCACGCGCCGCGTGTCGATCCACACTACCTGTCCAACCATTAAGCTTCAGAAGCTGCTCTTCATCTTCACCAGCCAAATAGCTGAGAAGAAACCCTACCCTTGCCAAAGCAGACTCACGATCTTTTGGTCGCGGATGGAGCTGATCAATGTTATTTTCATACTCAGCAATCAATTCAAATACCGATGTCTCGATGGAACCATCATCGTCAAGTTCACCATCAAGCAGTTTTTTCTTTAGCGCATGGTTATATACCACCGATAGTCGGTCTTGTTGCAAATCACTAAGTTCTGTCATCTTCATATTTTCGCAAATGCCAAGCGGTATACGCAAGCATAGGCATGATCTCTTTGCTATAATAGCTCAGATGACTAAAGAAAATGTAAAAATTATCGCCTTCGTCGGCCTCACTGGAAGTGGAAAAAGTACAGCGGTGGGATACATGACCGAAAAAGGCTATCCAAAGGTTTATTTCGGCGGTATCGTGCTTGATGAGGTACGACGACGCGGGCTAGAACTCACACAGGAAAACGAACAACCTATCCGCGAAGAGCTGCGAGAAAAAGAAGGTAAAGATTTTGTCGTTAGACGAATTATCACGCAGATCCATGACCTTATCGATGCAGGCCAGCACCGAATCGTTGCAGACGGACTCTACACCTGGACAGAATACAAAGCGCTTAAGCATGAGTTTCCGGGAGAACTGACCGTCGTAGCCGTCGTGACTCCGAAACATAAGCGTAAGCATCGAATGGCCTCACGGCCTGTGCGTCCACTAACCTCCGAAGAGGTTGATCAACGCGACTGGGCGGAAATTGAAAATATAGAAAAAGGCGGTCCAATTGCGATAGCCGACTACTTCATCCATAACGATAAAGATCTCGCCAATCTTGAAACACAGATCAATGGTATTTTGCACGAAGTTAACTTCCTGTAGCAAAACTCGTTCTTCGCGAGCATTCTAACTTTACAGAGCAAGCATGGATCAATCAAAATATATACACCCATACTGCTAGAGAAACGGGTGTATATTTAGTTTAGTTAATACATTTCCTACTTGAGATACTCGTGAAGCTTCTTAGCATCTTTATGCTTGCGAAGCTTAGCAAGCGCCTTTGCTTCGATCTGACGGATACGCTCGCGGGTGACAGCGAATTCCTGCCCTACTTCCTCGAGTGTATGGCTCTTCCCGTTATCAAGACCAAAACGCATACGGACAATCTTCTGCTCACGGTCCGAAAGTGTCGAAAGCACTGACTGGACTTGCTCTTTGAGAAGTTGTGCCGTCGCTGATTCTTCTGGTGTCGCCGAATCTTCATCTTCGATAAAATCCTGCAACACGCTATCAGTCTCGTCGTCGTCACGCCCCACTCCAGCATCAAGACTCTGAATGTCTTGCTTAATCTTGATGACATACTCTACCTTATCTGGTTCCATCTCGAGCTCTTTGGCGAGCTCTTCAATGGTCGGTTCACGGTTAAGATCTTGTGTCATGCGACGCTGGGTACGAAGCAACTTATTAATTGTCTCCACCATGTGCACAGGAATGCGAATCGTACGCGCCTGGTCTGCAATCGCACGGGTAATCGCCTGGCGAATCCACCATGTCGCATACGTTGAAAATTTAAATCCCTTATCTGGATCGAATTTTTCAACCGCACGCAAAAGTCCAGTGTTACCTTCTTGGATGAGATCAAGAAAATCAAGACCACGACCCGAATAGCGTTTCGCGATTGACACCACAAGACGCATATTAGCTTCGGCCATCTTATCTTTTGGTTTGCTGAGTTTGCGCGCTTTTGTCTCAAGCTTTTGTCGCTCACTTACACTTAGCTCTTCATCGTTTAGCTTTGCCTGTGTTTCCTCAAGTTCATCGCGATTTGCAACAATCTCTTGTGCTAGCGTGAGCTCCTCCTCGGCATTAAGCAGTGGGATCTTGCCAATCTCACGCAAATATAGGCGCACCGAGTCATCACTGACATCATCAAACACCTGGCTGCTATTAATTGTATCCTCGTCTGCTTCAAGCTCTTCGTCATCGAGATCAATGACATCCGGCTCTTCAACAAGATCAAGCGTCTTTAGGTCATTGTCTTCGCTCATATCCTCGGATAGTAACGTATTGTCGTCTTTAGGGTTAGCCACGGGCGGTCTCCTTAATTAGTTGATGTAGCCTTTCACGTAGAACTATTGCTCGAGTGTCGTCGCCTTCCGACTCCGCTTGGCGCAGTTCATCCATGAGGGTATTTTTTTGTTCTTTCTTGTGTTCTACTTCGATGAGGCGGAGTAGTCGGGCGGCTTCCATCTGTCTATCAGATTCAGTCCATGACCCATATCGTGTCTCGGCCTTTAATTCTCCTATTTTGACATAGGTGTCAAAATCTTGCAACTCCTGGGGCATTTTATCAATAGACTCTGTATGCGTCTTTAGCCAAGCTACGACCTTTGCCCTGGCTTCATCCTGAAATATCGAGAGATCGTTCTCCTCAAGCAACACACGTAATGAAGGGTACAGCAGCAGCATCGCAAGAAACCTATCCTGATGCGTATCCTGCTTATCCTCTAACTTCTGTGCAGCACGCTGCACTTTTTTAAGAGGCTTACTCTCATCCCCTGTCTCACCTGCTACAAGCTTTTGCTGGATCGCCGCCAGCGATGTATCTGTAAGATCGGCAATTTTCTTCAAATAATGTTCGGTTTCTACAGAGTCAGATAAGTTGCGGACAACCGCTAACGCAGCGGTTGTGAAATTGCGCTTCCCTGCCGCCGTGCTCATATCTTCGCGCTCCGTATACCGCTCCAACACCCAGTCAACAACTGGTTGTGCCGCATCAATTGCCCGGCTCCATAGAGCCACATCCTGCTGAATAAGCTCATCTGGATCCTTCGCTGAAGGAGGTAGTGAGACAATCGTGAGTTCCACCCCCACTTTCTGTGCGATAGGAATTGCGCGTTCAGTCGCCGCAAGCCCTGCTTTATCACCATCAAATGCTAGCTTCACGTTACCGCTCAATCGGCTGAGCGTCTTTAGATGCCACTCAGTCATAGCCGTTCCTGCAGTTGCAACGACGTTCCGTACCTGCGCCTGGTGGCTGCTGACAACATCCATATTCCCCTCTACAATTACGGCACTATCTTGCTTTCGTACCGCTTCTTTCGCCTGACTCAGTCCAAACACATGTCGAGATTTATCGTAGAGCAATGTTTGCGGCGTATTCAGGTACTTGGGCGCATTTGGCTCATCGCTCAGGATACGACCAGTAAAACCTATGACTTGTCCGCTTGTATCCATAAGTGGCACCATCATGCGGCCGCGAAACAAGTCGCCACCATAACGATTCGCAAGTCCTGCTTCACTTATTTCTTTTGCGGAGAATCCTTTCTTCTTAAGCACTTCCGTCAACTGAGCTCTGTCAGGAGCATAACCAATTCTAAATTCTTGAACAATTTCTTTACTCAGGCCTCTCGTCTTAAACACATACTCGATAGCATGTGGGTTTCTAAGGAGTGACTGTTGGAAATAGCGTGCTGCAAGCTCATTTGCTTCAAGAAAGCGCTTCTTTCGTTTGGCTATATCGCCCGCCTGTTTACCCGCATAACTACTCAGCTCTACCCCTGCCTTTCGCGCCAGCTGCTCTAGTACTTCGCGAAATTCTAAACCCTCGACTTCCATTACAAAGCTAAAGACGTCACCACCTCGTCCGCTAGAGAAATCATGCCAAATCTGCTTTTCCGGACTCACTACAAAGCTCGGTGTTCTTTCACCCGTGAACGGACTCAAACCTTTGAAATTGCGCCCAGCACGCTTAAGCTGCACATACTCGCCAATCACATCTTCGATTGCGAGGCGCGCGCGTATCTCTTCCCTAGCATCCTGCATATCTCTAGTATACCTCGAGAATGCTGTGATGACGAAGCACGAGTAGTTTGCCCCTCCTTGATATTTATGCTTAAATCGAGTCATGTATCCAAACCAGCAACCAAATGGTCAACCTCCGCAAGATCCTCCTCAACTTCAGCCGATCCCAGATCAATCACAATTTGATTCTTCGTACCTTGATCAAATCGCCGCTCCCGTACAGCAAAAGCAAGCAAACCCACTTATGCTATGGGGGCTAATCGGTGGCGTACTGCTCGCAGTGATTATCTTTATGATGGTACTTCTATCAAGTGGGGCGCCAAGCCCAAGTAAACGTGTCGCCGACCTACTCTCACGGACTCAGTCGCTAAAAGAGGTAACCCAAGATAGTGCCAAAAAGATCAAAGATTCAAAGCTTCGTGCTGCAAACAGTAGCCTTGCCTCTATTCTTTCCGGAATGGAAAACGACTTTACGACCTACCTATCTTCAACAGGTGGTAGTAAGCCCGAATCAGCAAAAGACGGACCTATTGCTGAAGAATTTACCACCCTGTCCGAAAAACTCGAAGACGCCAGGCTCAATGAACGGTTTGATACAGTTTACGCTCGTGAAGTTGGCTACCAAATCAAACAGATCCGCAGCGACTTCACGATTATCTACAAAAGTGTCAAATCAAAGAGTTTCCAGGATGTACTCATCAAGCAGGATAAAAGTCTCGAAGACCTCAGTAGCGACTTCTCGACATTTAACAGCAACTAACTCTGCCGGCCTGCAACAAGGTCATAGCTCAAGCGAGCAAGATCCTTCACCTCATCATCACTCAGCTGCCCTGTGCAGATAACTGTATTCCAATGCTTTTTATTGAGATGATACCCTGGCTGCACACTTTCGTATTTCTCACGTAGACTTTGAGCAAGTAGCGGATCACATTTCAAACTGACTCGAAGTGGCGAACTGCCATCAGCGATGATTGCAAATAGCTTGCCATCATTTTCCGCTTTATTGCCTACTTTGTACACACTTGTTCCTTCGCCAAATGGAAAATCAAGCCATGTATTTGGGAAACTCAGAAGATATTCTTCAAGTTCTTTATGCAGCATATACCTTTTCCTCTCTCAACCCAATTGGCACATATCTTTCTGAAATCTCACCTATAAGTTTCAGCTCTTCTTCTACGCGGTCTGCTCGCCCACGACTTTGAACATTTACCGTTGCTGCTTCGGGATTATTTTCAAACATAACAAACTCAAGTTCTACTTCCTTTGCCCGAGAGAGGACAGCACTCAAAAATGTATTTCGATGAAGGGGTATACAGAACATAATATCGGATACGACTACCCATTTGCCAGAGAGAAGTTCATCGACTAGTTCAGCGAAGCGAGCGTTTTTTAATGGATCCTTATTGTCATCAAGTGTCTTTGCCGTGTCATCGCTTGGTTGAGTCACAAAAAAATCATCGTATAAGGTGTCGTATACATGGGAATTGATATAGGTTGATTTTCCAGAACCAGGTAATCCAGCAATGATTGTTAATTTAGCCATCTTAGCGAACTTTCCCAAGGTAATACTCCAGCTCTTCGATGCTTCCCCGAATATCATCCATCGCTCGGTGCGCTTCTGGTTTGGCAAATCTCTTCTTATATTTACCATCAAATACTACCTTCCAGGCGCTTACATCAAGCATACGGTAGTGCAGCTGGGCATTGAGCCGAGGCCATTCGTTTTCAATAAACTTACGGTCCTGATGAATCGAATTACCCGCAAGTAGCACCGGCTTTTCAGTGTCAAAGTGCTCATCAATAAAATCGAGCAGCTCATTTTCCACCGTCCGACCATTCTTACCATCTACGTTCTGCATCATGAGTGCATCACGAACTTCAGAGAATTTCTCCCAAAACTCACCAACCATACGAGTCTTCATCAGGTTTGGACCAACCTTCTTGACCGCCTCGTACGTCGCGATCTCTTTGAAATTCCAATCCGTCGCAATTGCTGCTACCTCTAAGATCCGATCCTCCAAAGGATCAAGTCCGGTCATCTCAAGATCTATCCAGAGGAGTTTTGCTTTCGTCATTAAATATAATTATACCGTAGCCTGCTGCTCTTTTTCGCGAATAATCGCCATGAGATAGTGGCTTGCACCATTAAGCAAATTCCGCTCCTCTGGAGACACGCGGTGACCACTAGCCTCTTTCACAATTGCACGCACCAATCCATCACGGCGATTGCCACCAAAATGCTGTATATATTCTCCCGAGAAATCGTCATCCGTATCGCTAGCGTTTACCGCATCGATCGCGCCCCATGCCACGTAGCGTGGCTGTTCATCAAATTCTTCATACACATCCACAACATCATGCTCATGAGCTATCAACCTTGGATTATCTGCCACACGAGTCACGACCGTCTCTCCATCTTTGTAGTCAAGATTAACAACCTGCTGATGAATAGCAATAACCGTTGCCGGATCATAAGACTGACTCTTTCTCTTTCCATTACGCATCCTGTAGTCAGTATTTGTAATTTGAATAGTTGTCTTACGCTTATCACTTACAAGATAAGCATCGTGATTATTCTCACGTGTCTCGCTCGCATCTTCACGAAACAATGTCGGGAATGGGAAAAAATCTGGGCTCTTAGTGCGTAAAAGCAATGCCAGTATCTCAACTTCCGTACGCCTAAGCGCAACCTGCATCGCAACATTCTCGTACAGTGATGAAAAATCTTCCAAAATTGCCGCCAGCTTCTGATACGTGTCATGGATAATCTCTGTCGGCATATCAGACTCAAGACCATGCTCGGCCCTATACCAAAATGCGGGTAAGTACGCGTGAACCATACGAGCATCGATATGATACAGATAACGACCATTATCCCCTTTTTCCAGCTCTGGATCATTAATCATTGCTTGCAGATCGCGTTCCATTACCTCAAATCTAAGACGCAGGTTTTCGCATGATCCAGCCTTGAAAGGATCAGCCATCGTTTCATCAAGATGATGACATACCGATATATATGGCTGCTTGTAAGCATCATTCATATGAGGTTCATGCGCCGCTATCCTACGCAAGCATAGTTGTTCAGAAAATGGCATTGCGCTATCTCTGTAGTCTGGTGCCTCGCCACAACGTGTTATAGGCTGGCCGTCTGCGCTACGGCAGCCAAGTGTAGCGGTACCATCACTATGGACTTCTATTTTTTCACATTGTCCACCAATTCGTTTTTGCATACCCAGATTATGGACCAGTAGCTAGCAACACCGCAAGCACTAGCGCTTTTTTAATTTCAAGCTCACCGAATTAATACAATACCGCTGATCTGTCGGCACATCATACCCTTCACCCTCAAATACATGCCCTAAGTGCCCGCCACAGTTCGCACAGATAACTTCCATGCGACTCATGCCATGCGACTCATCCTGGTGAAATTTTACTGCCGACCTCTTCGCATCATAAAAACTTGGCCAGCCACAATGCGCATCAAACTTTTTCTCACTATCAAACAGCTCTGCGCCACAAGCTGCACAGGTATAGGTGCCTGGATCGAAAACACTATCGTATTCACCCGTAAACGGTGCTTCCGTGCCTTTCTCGCGTAGTACCCGGTATTGCTCGGCACTTAATTCCTGCTTCCACTCTGCATCTGTTTTCTTCATTTACCCAATCCTTTCGAGCGCAACGATAAATGCTGCCTCCTTCAGTGAACAGCCTTCATCTTCTGCGCGTTTCATTACCGTCTTCATCGCGGCAACTAAGATATCCTCCATCTTTTCATTGACGACCACCTCGGTCCAATGTTCACCGCGCCTATTCTGCTCCCACTCCAGATGACTCACTACTACACCACCTGCGTTTGCGATCACGTCAGGGATAACATCCACTCCCCTATTTTCCAGCTTGGTGAGAGCCACGTCGTCAATAGGACCATTCGCGAGTTCAAGTATAATATCTGCTCTTATATCGGCTTGATTGGTATCCGAAATCACATCTTCAAGTGCTGCGAGGACTAATACGTCAGCATCCCAGCTCAAAATCTTATCCTTATCGCCCTCCTCGGCTCCCTCGTAGACAAGCTCATCGGCAAGCTGGCGGGAAAAATGCTTCTTTGTAAAATCAAGGCCGTTTTCGTTTGAGTACGTATGTCGCGAATTTGCTACGGCTACTATTTTTACTCCAAGCTCCGCTTCGGCAAGTTTGGCGAAATAAAATCCAACATTGCCCATTCCCTGCACCGCAACCCTTAGGCCGCGCGGATCAATATCATGTGCCCTTAGATATTCACGCAGCGCGATCATACCGCCACGACCCGTCGCCTTTACTCGTCCTTCCGAGCCACCATTTCCAAGACTTTTACCAGTAAAGGCGGCTCCTGATGTGTCACCGCAAACACGCTCAAACTCATCAACCATCCAATCGATTATTTTGGCATCAGTGTTCATGTCTGGTGCGGGCACGTCTTTATCGGGGCCAATGACGTGTTTCAACTCACGCGTATAGGCACGTGCAACTTTCTCAATATACGCATCATCGTAGCCACGCGGATCAAAAGCGACACCACCTTTCCCACCCCCCATCGGGATGCCCACGGCGGCCGATTTAATACTCATCAAAGTCGCAAGAGCCTGGACTTCATTTTTTGTCACTCTCGGATGAAAGCGAATGCCGCCCTTAAACGGTCCGCGAGCATTTGAATGCTGTACACGATACGCTTGATGGACATCGCCATCTATAGTGATAGTAAAGTCATGCACCGCTTCGGGTGTCAGAAAAGCGTCTAGCTTACCGTCATTCCAGTCTAGTTTTTGTGCCGCCCGCCGGGTCATCGCTTGGGCGCTTTCGAGCATGTTCATATGAGAAGTCCTCCTTCCCTACTGTACTCCTATTTTTCGCGTGCGGTTTTCAATGCATCTGCAAACCAGACGATTGTTTCAATCAACTTCTTCAGCTTTGCTTCGTTGTGCTCAAAATCCTCGGCAAGTAGTCCGTCCTCGCTGATAATATTGACTACTTTGTCAGTGACTGTCAGACCACCTGGTGTCGGTACGGCACCGAGATTACTATTGACAACTGTCTTGAGGTGCGCGATTGCCCGGGCACCGCCTACAACACCATGTCCGGCAATCGCTACCGGCTTTTTCGTGAGCTGATAATCAAGGAGGTCAATCGCGTTAAGGAGTGCACTTGATGTACTGTGATTGTATTCTGGTGTGACGAATATGAATCCGTCTGCCTGTCCCATCACTTCAAGATAGCGTTTCGTACCATCAGCCAACTCAGGACGTTGGTTCGCCATTGGAGGCATAGGCTCGTCAAACATTGGCAGATCATAGTCTTTTAGGTCAATTATTTCCCATTCATGCTCACCAGCCATGTCTTTGGCTATGTTTTGCACCCATCTTGCCATACGGTCACTCACACGATTCTGACGCACACTGCCGATAACGATTGCAATTTTCATGTTTGCTCCTTTTGATATATTACTATACTTTATATAGTATTATACCGCACTC
>DASWXM010000015.1:0-30348 GCA_036405515.1 Saccharimonadales bacterium (SeqCode)
GTCATGTACCTCTGCATAAACCATATTTACGGCAATGATACCTGAGGTGGTAAGAGTTTTTGCACAGCTGTCGTGCATATTACCCAAGAAGTGGTTACGGACTAAATCTCTTCGATCTTCATCAAGCAAGTAGGCGCCGGATTGGCCTGTAGCTACGCGTAAAGAAAGTCTTGCAAGTTGTTCGGCATGAGGTATGTATTGAAAACGGCCGAAAATTTGTTCCGCCGCATCGATAGCCTCCGGCCGAGGAACGACATGTTTAGTGTAATTGGTGTGAAGAAGGTCAATCATAAGTGATTATCATTAAGACAAATCTCTATTAATAGTGCAACCATAAGTGGTATAATTCGTAGTAATATGACAAATAAAACTCCACGAATCCTTTCGATTGGTGCTGCGGTGCAGGATGTATTCTTGAGCCATAGCGATGAATTTAAGCCAGTCACCGACAAAACTCTTCACGAACAAGTAATGCAGCTCGAGATGGGCGCTAAGGCAGACGTTAATAAAATTGATTTCAGTACTGGCGGTGGTGCGACAAATGCAGCTGTGACATTCACTCGTCAGGGACTCCACGCGCTATTTATGGGAACAATTGGCCATGACCCTGCTGGACAAGCGGTTCTTGATGACCTTGATAAGGAAAATGTCGATACGACACATGTTAGCTATTCCTCTAAACTAAATACAGGCTATTCAGTACTACTTCTTGCGCCAAATGGTGAGCGCACAATCTTGACGTATCGAGGTGCGTCGACACACTACGAAGTGAAAGATTTTGATTTGGGTGATATTGATGCCGACTGGCTGTATGTTTCAAGTGTCGCAGGACAAATGGACATTCTAAACAAGATATTTCATCAGGCACGAGAAAAAGAAATTAAGATCTTCTTTAATCCGGGTAAAGGTGAGCTGAAGCAGATTGAAAAATTAAAAGGGTTGCTTGAGGATGTAAGCGTGCTGTCGGTAAACAAGGAAGAAATGCAGCAGATTGTGCACGGTGAAACTTCCGAAGAGCTTGTGCGTCATGGACTGCATCTTGTTGACACGGTTATTGTCAGCGATGGCCCGAATGGTGTCGTAGCGAGCGACGGCAAGACAATCGTAACAGCTGGAATGTACGAAGATGTAAAAGTAATCGATCGTACCGGTGCGGGTGATGCCTTTGGGTCTGGCTTTTTGAGCCAGTGGACTCAGGGTAAGAGTCTGAAAGATTCGATTGTGTTTGCAAGTGCTAATTCAACTTCCGTAGTGACACAAATAGGTGCGAAGGCGGGTATTCTGCATAAGGATGTGAAGTTGCATGATATGCCACTACATGAGGGGGCTCTTTAGCTATGCGACACCTCGCTGATTTACTCGGCAATGATCATCCGCTTTTTGCACGAAATATTGCCGAGATGGAAAAGGCGAGTGGCAATGCAGGCATAGATACCGCACTTGTGGGGGAAATCATTCAGAAGTCTCATGAGGCGCTGCGACAGATCGGTATTGATTCAAGCGACTGCACTGCCGAAGAGGCGTATCATGCATTGAATAGCTCTGTCGCATCTGGACGAGCTCAAGAAGCACTGAAGGTCCCGTACCTATTGTTGCGTTTTGAGAATGGTGTAGTCTCGCTCAATCTTCAGGACGTGATTGAAAATTCGCATCACCAATTAAGTTTCGGGGATCGTAAGATTGACCATGGACAGCGACATCTGCGCATGGAGATTGTGAAGCGCTATGCCGAGCATGAGCGCACGCATGAGCCGGTAATTCGCGCACTTGCAAAAGAAATTGATATTGAGCAGGCTTCGGATCATGACTATAAGAAAGTTGAGGTACATACAATGAACGGTTCAGACAAATCAAAACCAACACTTTTGGCTATCGGTGATATATTTACCGATGCGTTCATTAAGCTTGATGAAAACTATGCGAAAGTAGAAAAGGACGAAGACGGCAACGAATGGCTGAAGCTACCTTTTGGCGCAAAACCGCCCTATGAGCAGGTTGATATTGTGCGCTCTGTCGGTCCGTCTCCGAATGCGGCTGTATCGTTTGCTCGGCTCGGACTCAATGCGAGTATGATGGCATGGGTTGGTGGTGATGAGGTAGGAAAAGAAGCGATTACTCACCTTAATTCTGAAGGCATATCTACAGATTCAATGGTGGTCGAAGATGACAAATCAACAAGTTATTGGTACGTGCTTCGCCACGGTGCAGACCGTACCATGCTAGTGAAGAGTGAGACTTATCGGTACGAGTGGCAGGATCCTGAGACAGTTCCTGATTGGATCTACCTGGCATATATTGGTAAAGACTCTTGGCCGCTTCACGAGGCACTACTTGATTATCTGGAGAGAAACCCATCAGTGAAGTTTGTCTTCCAGCCGGCTACTTATCATTTTGAATGGGGCCCCGAGAAACTTGCCGGCCTCTACAAACGAGCACATCTGGTAGTAATGAATCGAGAAGAAGCAATGCAAGTTACTGGCAAAGGCCGGGATGATATCGGTGAGCTTGCTAATGGACTTCATGAGCTCGGCCCGGAAAAAGTTGTCATTACCGATGGTTCTCATGGTTCGTATGCTTCGTTTGACTGGAAACTGGTGACAATTCCAAACTATCCTGATCCTAAGGATCCAGTTGATCGTACTGGTGCGGGTGATGCATTTGCTTCGACGATTGTAGCTGGTCTTGCGCTCGGAAAGTCTATGGAAGAAGCACTCACCTGGGCACCAATCAACAGCATGAATGTCGTGCAAGAAATCGGTGCGCAAAAAGGACTCTTAACACGTGAGAAGATCAGTCATTTCCTAGATAAAGCTCCGGAGGACTACAAGGTTACTCAGCTTTAGTTTGCGATTATTGAGATACTGAAAAATGCTGCCGTCTTTGGCGGCGTTTTTTGCTATCGTACTGCTTAGTTGATTGTTTTAAGCGAAATCATCTATTGCAACGCGCGACTCATCATGATCACAATACGTTTTATTTGCCTTGACGAGAGATACGATCTTATCGACGCTATCGGTAATCGTATAAAGGTTCTCGTCGCCAGGCGAGATAAGGTTTCGTGCTAGCAGTTCTTCTTTGACGAATTCGTCAAATTTGCCCCAGAAGTCCTTTCCGACCAGGATAATAGGCGCTTTTTGCGTTTTGCCTGTTTGGATGAGAGTAAGCACCTCTGAAAGTTCATCGAGGGTACCGAAACCGCCCGGGAAGTAGATGTAGGCATCGGCGTATAGCGTCATGACAATTTTTCGAGGTGCGAAGTGGGCGAATTCGTAGCTATCTGTGGCATATTCGTTCGCCTGTTGCTCAAACGGCAATTTGATATTAAAGCCGATTGAGCCTGCACCTGCTTTTTCTGCGCCTTTTTGTACCGCCATGTGAGCACCATGATTTGCCGCGCCCATAATACCATTGCCACCACCGGATACAATTGCGTAGCCAGCGTTGCCAAGTTTCTCGGCAGTCTCAACCGCTTTTATATAGTACGGGTCGTCAGTTTTTGTGCGTGCTGAACCAAAGATCGTTACGGTCTTGTGGTATTTACGGATAATATTGTAGCCAGCTTGTATTTCTCTGTCGATATCACCGAGACGGATCATAGCCGCCTGTAAGACGATGTCACGAGGAACACATACTTTTTCGTTTTTGTTTGGTTTTGGTTGCATAATTATTCTCATTGTAGCAGATTTCTTCGATAATACTTGTGGTTTAATTTGCAGAGTGTTTAAATAGTTCCAGATTATTTAAGTGGGGGTATATTTTATGAAAAGAACGCATCAAGTAGGCTCCGCGCATGTGGTCATTATCGTCGTGCTCGTGTTGGCGTTGATCGCAGCGCTTGGATGGATTTTCTACCAAAACTTTATTGCTAAGCCGCAAGCCGAAATCAACAACGCGCTGGCAGATGTTGATAAGCAAGATAAGAAGACCGACCGGTCTACTAAAGAGACAACTTCTTGTATGTATTATGAAAAGGTATGCTTAACTCATCCTATAGATTGGGAATATCGTACAAGCCATGAAAGGCTTGATGATCGTGATGGAGGAACGATCCTGAAAGACTACGATGAATTGACCTCTGCTAATATGGATGTCAAGATAACACTAAGCAATGGTATTGGCCAGATTGGTGGTACCTGTTTACCGGAAGAAAATAAGGCGGAAGGTCTTGTTGCGGAGGCAAAAAGGACAAAGCTGACAGTGAAGACCTATGAGGGTGACACTAAACCTGTATATGCCTTGAAGATGGTGGTACCCGGAGAAGGCAAGTTCTCGCCAATTGTGGCGCTCAGTAGTAGCGCTACCTTACAGAAAGTAGGCAAGCATGGTGCATGCGACTTTATGTATTACGGCATCCTTGAAGGGCGTGAGAATAAAGATGGCTATGGGCTTATGCAGATAAGTACTGAGCCATTCTCCAGCTCTAATCGACCTTTGATGACATATGAGACTGCAAAGCGTATCCTTGATACGAGCTCGTATAATGAAGTGTTTTCAGTTCTGAGTTCGGTACATACTGCGAGGTAGAGCTGCTACAATAAAAAGAGTGAATAGTTTTAAACTTAATACTCAATACCAGCCAACTGGCGATCAACCAGCTGCTATAGCGCAGCTGGTTGCTGGGTTGGAGAAAAATGAGCGCGAGCAGACACTGCTTGGTGTCACCGGCTCGGGCAAGACATTTACAATGGCAAATATCATCGCTAATCGAAATGTGCCAACTCTAGTATTAGCCCATAACAAGACGCTTGCAGCACAGCTCTACTCTGAGTTTAAGAATTTTTTCCCAGATAATGAAGTTCATTATTTCGTGAGCTATTTCGATTATTATCAGCCAGAAGCTTATATTGCGAGCAGTGATACCTATATTGAGAAAGATTCAAAGATCAACGACGAGATTGATCGTCTACGTCATGCAGCCACGACTGCATTACTGACACGCCGTGATGTGATCATTGTTGCTAGTGTGAGCTGTATTTATGGTATCGGTTCACCTGATAGTTATGCCGAGATGTCGATTCAGCTGAAGAAAGGTGAGCGACGTCAGCAGGACAAGTTTATACGACTACTCACAGATATTCAGTACCAGCGTAATGATATTGATTTTCACCGCGGTACGTTCCGGGTAAAGGGTGATGTCGTCGACGTTTTCCCGGCAGGTAGTGATGTAGCGTATCGCATAGAATTCTTTGGCGATGAGATTGACCGCATGACACGTATCGATCCGCTTACCGGTGAAATACTTGGCGAGCCTGATGAGCTTAAAATCTTCCCGAGTTCGCACTATGCGACACCAAAGGAGCAAATCACTCGTGCAATTGAAAACATCAAAAGAGAATTTGACGAACGAGTGCAATGGTTCGAAGAACACGACAAACTGCTCGAAGCACAGCGGCTGGCGCAGCGCACCAAGTATGATATCGAGATGCTGGAAGAAACCGGTTTCGTAAAAGGTATTGAGAATTACTCAAGATATCTGACAAATCGTGAACCGGGTGAGCAGCCTGCAACGCTGATCGATTATTATCCAGATGACTGGCTGCTGCTTGTCGATGAAAGTCATATGAGTTTACCGCAGGTGCGCGGCATGTATAACGGTGACCGCGCGCGAAAAGAGGTATTAGTCGAGCATGGTTTCCGCTTGCAGAGTGCGCTTGATAACCGTCCGCTAAAATTTGAAGAATTCGACAGGCATATTAATAATGCGATTTATGTATCAGCAACTCCTGGGGAATACGAGCTCGCGCACAGTCCAGAGCCAGCGCAGCAGGTGATACGCCCGACAGGATTACTTGATCCTGAAATTGAAATTAGGAAATCCGAAGGACAGGTGGATGATTTGATTGCTGAGATCCGCGAAAAGATCGAAAAGCAACAGCGAGTGCTTGTAACCACCCTTACTAAGCGCATGGCTGAGGATCTTAGTCAGCATTTACAGGATATTGGAATAAAAACAGCCTATATTCACTCTGAAGTTGATACGCTTGAACGAGGAGATATCTTACGTGATCTTCGCCAAGGTGTTTATGATGTGCTTGTTGGTATCAATCTGCTTCGTGAAGGGCTGGATCTTCCCGAGGTAAGTTTGGTAGCAATTATTGACGCAGATAAAGAAGGATTTCTACGTTCGGAGAGTGCGCTTATTCAGACGATTGGCCGCGCGGCGCGTCATGAAGAGGGTAAGGTGATTATGTACGCCGACAACATGACTGGTTCAATGCAGCGCGCAATTGATGAGACGAATCGTCGACGTGATATTCAGGAAACCTATAACAAGGAGCACGGTATCACACCGCATAGTATCGCAAAAGAGATCGGAGAGGGGCTACGTGCAATTATCCCAATGAAAGAGGATGACAAGAAGCCAAAGCTTGATCTTAAGAAGATCCCGAAAGATGAATATGATTCATTAGTGAAAGACCTTTCAGCACAAATGGACCTTGCAAGTGCGAATTTGGAGTTTGAAAAGGCGGCTGAGCTCCGTGATTTGATTGCTGAAATACGTACCAAGCAGAACTAGGCAGATCTTGGTAGCGACTCGTCAATGAGTCTCATGGTAGCCCGAAAAGCTTGATTGTCGGTATACTCCTTTTGTCCAGATGTATCAATTGTATGGATATCAAATTGCATACCGTACGACCCGAGCTCGTAAATAACCGCAGGATATGATATATCGTGGTCCTGAAGTTTATTCCATGCCTGCACAAGTGACATGCTCCTATCTTGATGGTTTCGTCCACGTCTTATTATGCGCGAGAGGGCGGTCTCTCTGTCGACTGAGGTAATGAGTGCTCCGGGCGTATTGTAGTCGTAAAGCTCTGCATAATGGAAATACGCGCTTACTTGCTGGGGATAGCGCGGATATCCATCGAGAAGAATGATGTCAGTACCGCGACCTACTGCGGAATCTATCGAGGTAGCAAGAACCTCAAGCATAGCGCCCTCTTCAAGAGGCTCATTGGCAGTGTGTGGATTCGCCAGGTGGAGATTTATATACTCCTGTAGTACAGACTCGATAGCACCACGACCAAGTAGACGAACTTGGTCGCCAATCGAGATATGTTCCGCACGTAGATCTGTTGATATATGTAGACGGTCAACCAACGCCCGCGCCATCCGAGATTTGCCGCTCCCGGGGCTTCCACCGACGTGAATTATGTTTCTCTCTATCATCGTCGTTCCTTTGTATATTCCATTATACTCCCATTGCCTCGTGATATACTATAGTTATGACACAAATCTCTCGTGATGACGTCGCGCGACTTGCGACGCTAAGTAGCTTGCAACTTGCAGATGAAGAAATCGATGCACTTGTGAGTGACCTTGATGGCATAGTCGGGTATATTACTCAATTAGATGAACTGGATACGAGCGGTGTAATGCCAACCTATCAGGTGACCGGGCTTGAAAATATTTGGCGTAACGATGAAGTACAGCAAGGTGTTGCACCCGAAAAGCTTATCGAACTCTCATCTGAAGCGGTCAATGATCAAATAAAAGTTCCAAAGGTATTGTAAGAGACGTGACAAAGATTGCTGATTATTATGGAAAATCTGCCGTACAGAATGTGACGGAGGCGCTTGAAAAAGCCAAACAAAATGAATCATACCACTCGCTCCTCTCGCTGACCAAGGAACGAGCACTTGAGCGGGCAAAAAAAGTTGACGCAGGAGAGATCACTGGTCGGTTGGCTGGTGTACCGTTTGTAGTGAAAGATAACTTCATGGCGTTTGGTGCTCCAACGACGGCTGCGAGCAAGATGCTTGAGAACTTCGATGCACCCCTGCAGGCAACTGCGGTAGAGAAGCTCGAAGCAGAAGGTGCGATTTGTATTGGCAAGGCTAACCTTGACGCCTTTGCACATGGTGGGAGTACTGAGAATTCCGCATTTGGTCCTACGAAAAATGCAGTTAACCCCGCTAAGGTGGCTGGTGGTTCATCTGGTGGTTCTGCGGTGGTGACGGCACTTGATATTGTGCCATTTGCACTCGGCACAGATACCGGTGGCTCAATTCGCCAGCCAGCCAGCTTTAATGGTGTAATTGGCATGAAACCAACATACGGTACAGTTAGCCGTTATGGTGTTGTTGCGATGGCCTCAAGTACGGACTGTATTGGCTGTTTTGCGACAAATGTTGAAGACACCGAGCTTGTACTCTCAGTGATGGCGGGTCAGGATGCAAAGGATATGACAACGCTTCCCGATTTCTTTAAACCTATTGAGTCGCCAAAATCACTTAAGATCGGTGTGATCAAAGAATTTATGACTGATGACGTTGACGAAGATGTACGTCAATCAACCCAAGATTATCTCAGTCAGCTCGAGATAGCTGGACATGTAGTTGAAGAAGTGAGTTTACCTATCGTGAAACATACGTTGGCGATGTATTACATTATTGTTCCGGCTGAGATTTCGAGTAACCTTGCTCGCTATGATGGTGTGCGCTACGGTCATCGCGCCGAAGGTGTAAAGTCGCTTGCTGAGCTGTATGGCCGATCGCGAGACGAAGGATTTGTTACTGAAAATAAACGCCGAATTATGATAGGTAGTTATGTACTCTCAAGCGGATTCTTTGATGCATACTACCAGCAGGCGCAAAAAGCTCGCACGCTTCTCATCCAGGAATTGGATGAACTTTTTGCAGCGTATGATATTTTGATTGGACCAACCGCTCCGACGCCTGCATTTGGGTTTGGTGATAATACAGCGGATCCAATAAAGATGTATCTCTCTGATGTTATGACCGTGCCGGCAAGCTTGGCAGGTATTCCGGCAGTGAGCGTACCGGCTGGAATATCGAAAGAGGGTCTTCCGATCGGTGTGCAATTGATGGGGGCACGGCAGGCGGATGCGCTCGTGCTAGCTGCGGCAAAGTTAGTGGAGTCTAAGCAATGAGCGTAGAGCTATTATTATTTTTTGTTGCGATTCTATTACTCGGTGCTATTGTACTTGCGTTCATTGCACGAAAAGGCACATCATCACAGCTAAACAAGGATAGCTATCGAAGCGCGTGGTTAAAGATTGAACAAGAAGTTGATAAGGATAATGTACCAAGCTATCAACTTGCATTTCTAAACGCCGATAAGTTACTTGACAAAGCATTAAAAGCACGTGGTATTAAAGGTCAGACTATGGGCGAGCGCATGAAAGCATATAATCAGCAGTGGTCAAATGCAAATAACATATGGAGCGCACATAAGATACGTAATAAGTTGGCGCATGAGTCTGGTTTTCAGGTTGATTATGATACGACTAGGCGAGCACTTGCCGTATATAAGCAGGCGTTAAAGGATGTAGGAGCAATATGAGTCTACAAGATTGGGAAATGACAATTGGCATAGAGTGTCATGTACAGTTAGCAACAAAAACAAAACTGTTCAGTCCGGCTGATAATGATGCGCGTGATGCCCAGCCAAACAGTAGGGTTCATGAGATTGATTTTGGTCTTCCTGGTATGCTACCGGTTCTTAATCGTGAGGCGGTGAATCTCGCCATTAGGGCGGGTAAAGCACTTAATGCTGATATTGCCCGCATATCACGCTTTGATCGTAAGCACTATTTCTATCCCGACCTTCCCAAAGGCTATCAGACCTCACAAATGTATGAGCCGATCATTCTTGCCGGGCATATCGATGCGCCACTTGAGAATGGTGAAACAGTTCGTGTACGGATTCATCACGCACATATGGAGGAAGATGCAGGGAAGCTGACGCACTTCGGAGACTATAGCTTAGTCGATCTTAACCGTGCCGGTACACCCCTTATTGAAGTTGTTTCCGAACCAGATATCCATTCTCCAGAAGAGGCTCGTGCTTTTGCGACTGAACTTTATAATCTCATGACCTATGCGGGTGTGACGCATGGTGATCTCTATCATGGCAATATGCGATTTGACGTGAATATATCAGTTGCGCCAAAGGGCTCAAAGGAGCTTGGCAAGCGAGCTGAGGTAAAGAATCTGAACTCATTCCGGAGCGTTGAAAAGGCGGCAGAATATGAATTTAAACGTCAGGTGGAACTTCTCGAACGTGGTGAGCGTGTCGTGCAGGAAACGCGTGGCTGGAATGATGATAAGGGCATTACGACATCTCAACGAAGCAAGGAGGATGCTCAAGACTATCGCTATATGCCGGATGCTGACATTCCGCCTATTGTCTTGACTGATGAAGAGATTCAAGTCATCCAGGCTGGTGTGCCAAAACTTCCACCAGAGTATCGGGAAGAGTTTGCGATCCTTGGAGTAGACAAGTCAGTCGTTAATACAGTGCTAGCTAAGCAACTTCTGGCTGAGATGGTCTCACAGGTTCTCGCGAAAGATCAAAAGGCAGCAAAACGGGTCGCAAACTGGGTGGCAAGTAACTTAAGTCTCGACGAAAATACTAAGCTGGAGTCATTGGCAGGTGTCGATGATCTTGTTGAACTCGCATCTATGACGGACAAGAACGAGATTTCTTCAAATGCAGCAAGCGAACTGTTTAATGATTTGATGAATGGTGCTGTTGATCCGCGGAAGATTGCCGATGAGAAGAATCTGCTTCAGGTGAGTGATGAAGGTGCGATTGCGGCAATCGTTGATGAAGTACTTGCTGATCCTGCAAGTCAAAAAGCTGTCGAAGATATTAAGGCGGGCAATGATAAGGCAATTGGCTTCTTGGTCGGTCAGATTATGAAAAAATCACAAGGAAAAGCAAATCCTGCTTTGGCGCAGAAGCTTGTAAGGGAGCGTTTATAGTGCAAGCTTGGCGACGAAGTGACGACGGCTCTGATATTACACATGCGGGCTATCGCTCCGTAGTACATAAGCGTTTTGTGATGAATAATGGCCAGGAAATGAAGGCTGATATTGTAGCATCGACCGCTACGGAGGCAGCAGGTGTTATCGCGCTCACCGAAGATAACCGGGTGATTATTGCGACACAATTTCGTTGTGGACCAGAAAAGATCATGCATGAGATGCCTGGCGGTGCGGTTGATCCAGGTGAAACGCCGGAGCAGGCAATTCGTCGTGAGCTGCTTGAAGAGGTCGGATACGAAACGGATGAACTGGAATATCTCGGCGGCGCTTACGTAAACGCGTGGGAAGACATGTTTCACCATTACTTTTTGGCGTATAATTGTCGTTTTACCGGAAGTAGTAATCCGGAGGAATTTGAAGAGATCGAAGTAAACACGATATCAATAGCTGAATTTATCGCGAATGCAAAGACCGCTAAGATGACTGATGCGCAAGGCGTATTTTTAGCTTATGATAAGCTTATAGAATTGGAGGGTAAAGTATGAAACCAGTAACAAAAGCAATTATTCCAGCAGCCGGGTTCGGCACACGCTTCCTACCACAGACGAAGGCTATGCCAAAAGAAATGATGCCACTTATCGATAAGCCGATTATTCAGTATGTCGTCGAGGAGCTTGTTGCGGCAGGCATCAAAGATATTATTATTGTAGGCAGTACTAATAAACGCTCGATTGAGGATCATTTTGATATTCCCAGTGAAGACCTTTTGGCCAATCTTCGTGCAGGCGGAGAAAAAAAGAAGCCTTATATCGATCTTATTGAAGAAATTGCCAACATGGCTAATTTTGTCTATGTGCGTCAAAAGGGCCCATACGGTAATGCGACACCACTCCTTTCTGCAGCTCACCTAATTGGTGATGAGCCATTTATCTATACATGGGCAGATGATTTCTTCTCTCCAGAGGCGAACTCAACAAAGCAAATGATT
Source organism: Saccharimonadales bacterium (SeqCode) (assembly GCA_036405515.1). Taxonomy (GTDB): domain Bacteria; phylum Patescibacteriota; class Saccharimonadia; order Saccharimonadales; family Saccharimonadaceae; genus JASLCR01. The sequence goes on from DASWXM010000015.1 coordinate 11,722, forward strand.
GAGACATACAATCAGCACGGTGGTGGCGTGTTTGCCTGTAAACGTGCAGTAAACGATGATGAATATGGCAGATACGGATTTGCTGCCGGTGAGGCCGTTAACGACGGACTCATCAAGATGGAGCATGTCGTTGAAAAGCCTGGCAGTAAAGAAGCTTCGCCATCAGATCTTGCGAGCGTGTCAGGATATTTGCTGCCCGCAGAGCTACTTGGCTATATTGAAAAAGGATCGCGTGAACATACAGAAGGCGAGTTTACTTTCCAGCCTTTTGTTCAGCAGATGATAAATGAAGGGCACCCATACTTTGCTAAAGAAATTGAAGGCGCGACCTTTTATGATACGGGTAATCCTCTCGAGTATTTGAAAACTACGTTTGATTTCGGACTTCGACATCCTGAGTTTGGCGGCGCGCTTCGTGAGTATATCGACGCAAAACTCAAAAGCTAGACCTGTGATATCATAGGTGTATGAATGCTACAGAGATTTTGGTAATCATTCTATCAATTTTTCTCGCTGTCTTCTTATTGATGGGTATTGCACTCACGGTTCTACTTATCAAAGTGACGCTTCAGATTCGTCGCGTCACTACAAAAGCAGAAAATGCTGCAAACAACATCGAAGCGATGACGCAAAATGTTTCAAATGTTGCAACAGGCGCAGCAATCGGACGTTTTGTGCTTAAGGGAGTAAAGAGTATGGGGCGTAAGAGAAAGGGGAAGAAGTATGAAGAATAAGATAGCAATCGGCGCAGTAGTGGGCGCAGTAGCGGGTGTAATAGCTGGAGTATTAACAGCTCCGAAAAGTGGCAAAGAAACTCGTGCAGATATTCGCTCGAAAGCCGAAGAGCTCAAGGATCAAGCATCGAAGAAGACAGAAGATGCTAAGGTTGCGGCTGAGGATATCAAGGATAAAACGGTTGAGGCGATCCAAGAAGCTGTTGATAATGTAAAGAGTAAGCTTTAAGCCAGGTACAAACTCATGTCGGCGATTAAAAAGGCTACAAAGCGTATTAAAGAGGACAACGAACGAGGTGCTCGTGAGAACGTGCTCGAAGAATTGTTCAATGACTTTAATCGTTCTAAAACTCAGATATTTATAGTTAACTTCTTTAGGGGTATTTTCTTCGGTATCGGAAGTGTGATTGGCGGCGCGCTTATTATCGCAATTGGTGCACTGGTGCTTGGACTTTTTGTTGATCTACCTGGCGGAGTTGGTGATTTTGTTCAGCAAGTACTTGATGCAATGCAGCGTCGCTAAGGTATTTTTTACTGCACCGCATCTGGCATTACTCGGGTATACTAGATAGTATATGGGGAAGGTGCTAGCGGCGTCTGATTACGTACACTTGCATAATCATACGCATCACAGTTTGCTTGATGGTCTGACGAAAGTGCCAGAGTTGGTTGCTCGTGTCAAAGAACTTGGCATGGAAGCTTGTGCAATCACCGACCATGGTACGATGAGCGGTGCAATTGAGTTTTACAAAGCCGCCAAAGCAGAGGGTATCAAGCCAATCATCGGTCTTGAGGCCTATGTAGCGGCCAGATCGCGTCATGATCGTGATCCAGCAAAAGATAAGGCACGCTATCACCTCATCTTGCTTGCGATGAATAATACTGGCTATCAGAATCTGATGTATCTGACGAGTATGTCGGAACTTGAGGGTAAGTATTATAAACCACGTATCGACCATGAGCTGCTTGAAAAGCATAACGAAGGTATCATTGCACTAAGTGCATGTGCGAGCGGTGAGCTTGGTGAAAACTTGCGCGCTGACAATTATGAAGAAGCGAAACGAATCGCCGAATGGTATAAATCAATCTTTGGTGATCGATATTATCTAGAGCTACAAGATCATGGACACCTTGAAAGTAAGACGGCCTGGGACGTGCAGATAAAAATTAACGGCTATTTGATGCAGCTTTCCGAAGAGCTTGATATTCCATGCGTTGTAACAAGTGACGGACATTATATCTCGCATGACGATCAAGACTCACATGAAATCCTCCTCTGTGTCGGTACGGGGTCATATCTGAGCGATGAGCGTCGTATGAGTCTGAAGGATTTCGAACTTCACGTGACGGAGCCGGAAGAAATTATTGCACGCTGGGGCAAGACCCATGCTGAAGCAGTCCAGAACACAAAAAGAATTGCTGATCGTTGCGATGTAGAGATTGAGCTCGGTAAAATTTTGATTCCTACTTTTCCGACACCTAATGGCGAGACTGAAAAAGAGTATCTCGATCAACTTGTTTACCGAGGAATGGCCGTGCGATATGTCGGTAAAGCTGTTGAAGAAGCTGAAAGGCTATCGAACCAGGACATCAGATCCCTATTAACCGAAGCGCAAGCCTCCCGCCTTGATATGGAGTTTGAGGTACTCGACCGTATGGGCTATAACGGGTATTTTTTGATTGTCCAGGATTTTATTAACTGGGGAAAGAGCCAAGGAATCATTTTCGGCCCCGGGCGTGGATCGGCGGCAGGCTCGATTATCGCCTACGCTTTAAATATCACAGACCTTGATCCATTGAAGTACGACCTTCTTTTCGAGCGATTCTTGAACCCTGATCGTATCTCGATGCCAGATATTGATATTGATATTCAGGATACGCGTCGCAATGAAGTGATTGAGTACTGTGCGAGAAAATATGGCGACTCGCGTGTGGCGAATATCGTAACATTTGGTAAGATGGCTGCACGTGCAGCAGTTCGTGACGTGGCACGTGTACTTGAGGTACCATATGCAGAGAGTGATCGTCTTGCAAAACTGATTCCACCGCCGGTACAAGGTCGCCACGTGCCGCTGTCAAAGAGTATTGTGGAAGATGCCGATCTTAAGGCGGAGTATGAGTCAAACGAGACGTCAAAACGTGTGATTGATTTTGCGATTCGATTGGAGGGCACTAACCGTAGCCATGGTGTGCACGCGGCTGGTGTTGTGATTGCACCTGATGATATCGTAAAATATGCGCCCCTTGAGATGGCGCAAAAGGGTGTCGTGGCCACACAATACCCGATGGGACCAGTCGAGGAGCTTGGGCTGCTCAAGATGGACTTCCTTGGCCTTTCCAACCTTACGATCATCAATAACGCACTGCGTATTATCAAAAAAGTGTACAAGTCCGAGATCGTACTTGGTGATATTCCACTTGATGATCAAAAGACATTTGAGCTATTTCAGCGGGGGGATACCACCGGTGTGTTCCAGCTTGAATCTGCGGGCATGAAGCGCTATTTGCGCGAGCTGAAGCCGAGTGAATTTGACGATATTATCGCCATGGTGGCGCTATATCGGCCAGGTCCGATGCAATTTATTGATAGCTTTATTAAGCGAAAGCATGGCGAAGAGACAATCGCCTATCTGCACCCTGGTATGGAAAACTCGCTCAAGAATACCTACGGTATCTTGGTCTACCAAGAACAATTTATGCAGATTTCTAAAGAGTGGTGTGGATTTACTGGTGGACAGGCCGACACATTACGTAAGGCGGTAGGTAAGAAAAACATCGAGTTGATGCGCAAGGTAAAGATCGACTTCGTTGACGGTGCAATCAAGCACGGTGGTGCAGATAAAAAGACGGCCGAGAAATTCTGGGATCAGCTGGAAGAATTTGCAAACTACTGTTTCAATAAGTCGCACGCGGCATGTTACGGTTTGATCGCTTATTGGACCGCCTACCTCAAGGCGCACTATCCGGACGCCTTCATGGCGGCACTTATGACGAGCGATGAAGATAATATCGACCGTCTGGCGATCGAAATCAGCGAATGTAAGCGCATGGGTATTGATGTCATGGCACCTGATGTTAATGAGTCCTTCGTTGAATTTGCGGTGGTGCCAGGTGAGAATAAAATTCGTTTTGGCATGGCGGCGGTGAAGGGTGTCGGTGTAAATGCGGTCGAAGAGATTCTGCGCGCACGTGACGAGGCGAAGTTTGAAAGTATTGAAGATTTTGCTACTCGTGTCAGTACAGCGAAGTTCAACAAAAAAGCATGGGAGTCATTGATCAAGTCGGGTGGTTTTGATAGCTTTGGTGATCGTTCAGACCTGCTCTTTAATCTCGAAGCAGTTCAAGGATTCGCAAGTAAGGTTCAAAAAGAAGCGGCAAATGGTCAAACCGATCTATTTGGTAATCTCATCGACAACAGTGCAGTCAAGCGTAGTGTTACACTACAGTCTGCACCGGTTAAGCACACATCCAAGGAGCGCCTCACATGGGAGCGCGAGCTACTCGGGCTTTATATTTCCGCGCATCCACTCGATGAATACGAATTGTATTTGTCTGAGCAGACAGTGCCAATTAGTAGCTTGACGTCAAGTATGGATAACCAGCAGACGACGATCGGCGGCATCATTACTAGTCTCAGGACAATTATTACCAAGGCTGGCAGCAAGATGGCATTCGTGGGAATCGAAGATAAATTCGGCGATTCTGAGCTGATTGTATTCCCTGATTTGTACAAGCAAGTTGGTCCAAGCCTTGAAGTCGATACAGTCATACGTGCAAGCGGCAAGATTAACGCACGCGATCGTGATGGTAATATCATTGACGAAGTGAAATTACTTGCTCAGGAAATTTTTATTGTTAGCGAAAAGGAGCTGCGTGAGTATGCCTCAACAGGTGGTGCACTAAAGCGACCAAAAGCGAAGCCGCAGAACGGTGGCGTGAAAGTAACACGAGCGTCAGCTGCAAAAACTGCAACCGTAAGTATGGAGCCGCCAAAACCTGTTGAAGTTAAGAAACTGTTTGTCCACATCGAAGATCCGAACGATCACGAACGGCTGGCATTACTAAAGAAAATTTGTGCGAAGCACCCGGGTATATCTGATATTGTATTGGTACTTGGCGGAAAAAATAAATCAGCTATACGACTACCATTTCGTGTCGATGATAATGACGCGTTGATCAATGAGTTAGTGAGAGAGCTTGGCGAAGACGCTGTGAAGCTTAAATAGACCTCGAGAGTTCATAGAGTGCTATTGCCGCGGCAACCGAGACATTAAATGACTCTTTCTTGCCTTTCATCGGAATTTCGAGAGTTGTTTGGGCTTTTGCAAGATATTGCTCTTCGATGCCGTGAACTTCTTCACCAAGCAGTAGAGCAAAATCTTCTGACGGAGTATATTCGTCAATGTTTTTAGAGTCTGATGATTGTTCAAGCGCAACGATCGGAAGCTTATTTTGTGCAAACCACTGATCGATATCCTCATAATACTCAAACGGCACCATCTCTTCTGCTCCGAGTGCTGTCTTATGGATCTGCGACGCAAGCTTTTCGGAGATATGAGGTAGGCGTGAGTCGCTCTCGATTTTCGGATATGGCGTATAGCCACTACAAACAATTTTTTCTACCCCGAATCCCTCTGCAGTACGAAATATAGACCCAACATTATGAGTGGAGCGAATATTGTGGAGTACTAGAGTAATTTTTGGCACATTTACTATTGTATCACTGTAAAATGCTCGTGCTTTCTGCTACTATTAACTGTAATGGACGAAGACAAGATTCAGCAGCAACGACGTGATCACGAGGAGGCGTCGACAAAGCAGCGTGCAGCGATTCTGGGTGTGCGCTATCTTGATACCCGTGAGATTGAGAGTAGCCTGCCGCTCTACAAAGATATTTTGCCTATTCCTGAGATGTACCGCAGCTTTATGGTGCCACTTCGTACACCTGCTGAGGGTAATGGATATCAGTTTGCGATTACTTCACAGACCCCTCAGTCAATCATTCAAAAGATGACTCGAGAGTATAATGAGCGGGGTGATAATATCGAGTTCTTTCTGGTCAGCGGTTCTGCATTCAAGGCATTTATGCACCGCTATGATCCGCCAAAAGTAGTCATATATGACGATATTGAAATTGCAAAAGAGGGCGATAGCGACACGCTTGCGTCGGTCTCGCAAACACTGAATTCTGTTGGTACCGATCAGGTATTTGATTATCTGATCGACCAAGCAGATAAGCTTGGTGCTTCTGATATCCACGTTGAAAACCAACGTACGGTGATTCGTGTACGTATGCGTGTCGATGGTGCGCTACACCCGGTTGCCGATCTTGATAAAGATCGTTACCGTGTCATTATGGGTGCGCTTGGTAGCCGAGCAAACATCTCGATCGCTGCCACAGAGCCACAGTCTGGTCACATGCAGAAGGAAATTACGCGCGATGGCGCGACGCACCTACTGAATCTTCGTGTTGAGACGGTGCCAACGCTCTATGGCCAAGATGCCGTGATGCGACTTTTTAACTTTGATGAGAGTATGCTGCAGCTTGACCGACTGAATATCCCCGCCGCGCAGCGTAAGCAGATTGATGAGATCATTAGTCATCCGCGCGGTATGGCATTGATGGTTGGTCCTACTGGATCTGGTAAGTCAACGACCCTTTATAGCATGCTCAATGCGCTTAATACTTCCGATCGAAAGATTATTACGCTCGAGGATCCGATTGAATACGGGATTACTGGTATCTCGCAAATTCCAATCAATACAACTGGTGGTCAACATTTCGCTGATGGTCTTCGGTCAGTGCTTCGTCTCGACCCGGACGTTGTGATGGTGGGAGAGATTCGTGATCAGGATACCGCCAAGACGGCTATTCAGGCGTCAATTACTGGTCATTTGGTACTTTCAAGCTTCCATGCCAACTCAACTTCTGCCGCATTTAGTCGTATGATTGACCTCATCGGGCAGAACCCGATCTTTTCTACCGCAATTCGCCTACTAATTGCACAGCGTCTGGTACGACGGCTTGTTGATGAAACGAAAGAAGAATACGAACCGGATGAAGCGACCCGCAAATGGGTAAAAGACGTACTTAAAGGTGTAGTACTCCCTGATGATATTGATCTTGATAACTTCAAGCTATGGAGACCGGTCGCGAGTGAAGATGCACCATTTGGCTACAAAGGCCGTGTGGTCATCATGGAGCAGATGGTGGTCAATGAAGAGATCCAGAAATTCCTGCGCGGAGATGTCGAAGATGTCCATACCGAAGCCATTGAAGCGGTCGCCAAAGAGAGCGGCATGCTGACGCTTGAGCAGGCGGGTGTGATTGCGGCACTCCGCGGTGAGACGACGCTTGATGAAATTGGTCGAGTAATATAGGAAAATAAAAAATACCCTCTCTTGGGGTGAAAAATTGTTGTGCCGGGTGGGGAGAAATGAATCTCCCCACCCGTTGCACCTCAGTGGGCCAAGTCAAGCACTACTTGATGGGTCGCTTAATGACGATCTTCGGCATGCAGCCGGTGACGACATCAAGCTCGACCAACTGGTCCCAGACATACTGGATGATCCAGCGGACATTCTCGTCCCACTGCTCTGGATTGAAATACGTGCAGCCAGAGTCGGTAAAATGACCGGTATCGCAGGAACAGGAGATTAGCACCATGAAGTGGTTGTTGTCACTTGATGTTATAAGATCAAGTTTGATGTTGAGATCACTTCGCAGCCCCCAGTACGGAAGCAGGTTACCGATCGCATAGCCGAGCGGGAACGGTGCTGTGATCCGCACTACATCACCCGTGCGGACGATTTTTGGTTTGGTGGACATCACTGACTCTTTTCTGAGGTGCGCTTTCGCACCTCGATCGTAGTTGAGAGTTGCAAAAAGCTATGCTAAATATAGCACAAAACTGTTAAAAAGTCAAGTATTAGCGTATTACTTTTGCAATTTCTGGCACGAGCTGTTCATTAAATACGCTTGGGATGATTTCATCGGTAGACGGTGTTTCTACGAGTGAGGCGATCACTTCTGCTGCGGCGATTTTGTGATCATCAGTAATCATTTTGACACCATTATCAAGTGCACCACGGAAGATACCCGGAAAAGCTGTGGCATTGTTGACCTGGTTCGGAAAGTCACTACGGCCTGTGGCTATGATGGCAGCACCAGCGGCTTTGGCTTCATCTGGCATGATCTCTGGTGTTGGGTTTGAGAGAGCGAAGATGATAGGATCTTTCGCCATCTTACGGACCATATCCTGCGTGAGAAGGCCGGGCTTTGAGACACCAATAAATACATCGGCGCCGGCAATCGCATCATCAAGAGAGCCGGAATGAGACGTGTCGAGGTATGGTAATAGTGCCTTTTTCTCATCGTTGAGATTGTTACGTGAATCGCCGATAATGCCTCGTGAATCTACAGCGATAATCGAGCCGACTCCGTATTTATGAAGAAGCTTCATAATGGCTGTGCCGGCGGCGCCAGCGCCAATGGTGACAATCTTGCACTCGCTCAGAGTTTTGCCAGTAACCTTCATTGCATTAATGAGCCCGGCGAGTACCACAACGGCCGTGCCGTGTTGATCATCGTGAAACACTGGGATATCAAGCTCGGCTTTGAGGCGCTCTTCGATTTCGAAACACTGAGGTGCTGCGATATCTTCGAGATTGATCGCACCAAAACTTGGCGCGATGGCTTTTATGGTGGTAACGATCTCATCTGGCGTATGAACATCAAGCGTGATCGGCACACTGTCGATACCTGCAAAGTGCTTAAAGAGCAACGCTTTGCCTTCCATAACAGGCATAGAACCCTTTGGCCCGATATTGCCAAGACCAAGGACGGCTGAGCCATCCGAGATGACTGCTACAAGATTGTTTGTCCATGTGTATTCTGGGAGTTTTGACTCATCGTCGGCGATAGCCTTTGAAACTGCTGCGACACCTGGAGTGTAATAAGCACTGAGCTTAGTCTTATCAAGCTCGGACTCATCGCGAAGCTTGGTAGTGATTTTGCCCTTATGGCTTTTGTGGAGTTCGAGTGCAAGTTCGTCGTAGTTCATGTATCTAGTATAGCCGATTGACGAAGACGGCGTCAGATGCTATAACTATGGACAAGAGGAGTAAGGTCGAAGTGAGAGGCTTTTCGAGTGGCTTCAATATCTCCCTGCCTCTAGGCGGGTCCCTGCGAGGGTCGAAGCTCGCAGGGACCCGCCGTTCTAACTTTCCTCTTTTCAAGAGGTTATTTTTTTGCTATAATCAATTATTGATTGTCAATATAAATCTTAAGAGGTGAGAAAATGAGTTTTGCACTAATCCAGAAAGTAAACGACGAGCAGAAAAAACCTGCAGTTGTTGACGTCCGCAGCGGTGACACAGTACGTGTACACCAGAAAATTAAAGAAGGCGCAAAAGAGCGTGTTCAGATCTTTGAAGGCGTGGTTATCCGCACCGACAACAAAGGTCAGCACACCAGCCGAATCACTGTGCGTAAGATCGCCAGCGGTGTTGGTGTAGAGAAGAGCTTTCTTCTTCACAGCCCGACTATTCTAAAGGTTGAAATCGTTCGTCGTGCGAAAGTTCGACGTAACTTCCTGAGCTACCTCCGTGCTCGTAGTGGTAAGAGCGCTCGCCTCACTGCTGTACAGTTTGACCGCGAAGCCGTAAACGATGTTCGTGATCTCGAGGCTGAAAAGGCTGAGGAAGAGGCAAAAGCAGCTGCAGCAGCAGAAGCTGAAGCAAAGCAAGCTGAAAAAGCCAAAGAAGAAGCAGAACTCAAAGCAAAGCAAGACGCAGTCGAAGCAGCTCACAAAGAGAACGCATAGATAACTCTTGAGACTATCAAACCCGGGCTACTTGGCCCGGGTTTTGTTATTATTAAAGTAACCTATGCAACTATTTCATATCATTTCTATTGTCGTACCGTTGGCCATTGCCTTTATACTGCCACGATATATAAACACCCCTGAGGCCGGAGCATTGAATAATCGAGCTATCCTCTACGTAGCGTGCTCGCTGTTCTTCATCTCATGGTATCTGCCATCCCCACTTATCGAGGGTAAGGATACTTCATTCGTGACACATTTTATCGGTGGTGGAGTGTTCTGTGCATTTCTTTTTCTCTATATTTATCAAGCTTTGAAAATAAAATGGTCGCTGCAAGTGAGGCTCATGGTAGTATTTGCGCTGGTATCAAGCCTTGGTGTAGTGAATGAGTTGTTTGAATTTGTCTTGGTGAAGTTGGATATTGCTAGCATTTTACTGACCGATACATCGTGGGATTTGGTGGCAAATACGTCTGGCGCTTTCATTGCGTGGGTGATAATCGAGGTGATTTATCGTGATTCTTGGCATCGATGAAGTCGGCCGAGGTCCGTGGGCTGGGCCACTTGTGGTTGGCGCGGTGGTGCTCGGCGGCGAGCAGATCGAAGGGCTGACCGATAGTAAGAAACTTTCTAAAAAACGCCGAGAGGAACTGGCGGAAGAGATCTATCAAAAAGCGCAAGGCTTAGGGCTTGGCTGGGTGCATGCGCATGAGATCGATAAGATTGGACTTTCTGAATCATTGGTGCTGGCGACAATCAGGGCAGTGAGTCAGGTGAATTGCTTGTATAGTGAGATTATTATTGACGGGACAGTCAATTTTCTCAAAGACACTGGCAAGGGCCAGTATGTGACGACAATGAAAAAGGCAGACTTACTGGTGCCGAGCGTCTCAGCGGCGTCAATCGTAGCGAAAGTTGCCAGGGACATCTACATGGATGAGCAGGACGCCTCGTATCCGGAATATGGTTTTAAATCGCACGTTGGCTATGGGACAGCAAAGCACCGGGCGGCGATTGACGAGCACGGGGTGACTCCGCTGCATCGGCTGAGTTTTGCGCCGTTGGCAAAGTATAAAGATCTGTCGACTGCTAATTCTCAAAACGGCTTCGCTCCGGGTTCTATAAGAGCCCCGGCGTCTGATAGAACTCGGGCTGCAGATATTTTGAAGAATCAGCAGTCGACAACTAAGCAGATCGGTGATAGAGCAGAAGAAGTTGTGGCAGAATACTTACGAAAGAACGGTCAGGAGATTTTAGAGCGCAACTGGAAGACAAAGTTCTGCGAGATCGATATCGTGAGCCGGAAGGGTGATACGATTTATTTCACCGAAGTGAAGTATCGTAAAAATGTCAATCAGGGTGGTGGTATTGCAGCTATTACACCAAAAAAACTGAGGCAAATGAAGTTTGCTGCTGAGTATTTTGTACTTAAGTACCAATTAAATAATACAAGCTTATGTTTGGCTGCTGCACACGTTTTAGGTGAAGATTTTGAGCTTCAAGAGTGGCTAGGTGTTGAGTAGATATCTGTAGAACGAAAAGTGGAACTATGAATTAAATAGACTTAAGTGAACAGCCTTACTGTCACGCTCGATCAGCTCAACTCGCGCCTCAATCTCTGAAATGCCAAGCTGGATGACGCGCTTAAGCGCAGGAATCTCCATCTTTGGCGTAAAGAATACTTTGTAGTCTTCGAGCTGCTCTACGGTCATGAGGCCGGTGGCAGCGTAGCGCGGGAAGTCGTCAAAGCTCTTGTCTCCGCCAAATGTCTCAACGATCCAGTCCCAATTGTCTTTCATCCATTGCCATGAGGCTTGGCGGCTTTCGCGGCCGCGCACCATGTAGACAAACCAGCGGAAGAGATCTTGCGGGCGGATAGTTTTCGGGTCTTTCATCATGAGCAGAAGCTTTTGGATCGTTTCAGGATTCCTTGTGCTTGTAATGCCAGCGCAGATATCCATCTGAAGGTCGGCGGATGATGTGGTGCGGTATAGATTGATGAGTGAATCAATCAGTTCCGGTGTCTCGAAATGACGGACCTCAGTACTGATAATAAGACCACGTAGCTCTGGATCGAGTGAGTCGATACCATTTTCATACAGTGCATGTGCCTTGTCTATAGCTTCGTTGTCTTCACCGTAGAGCGTCATGCCAAGGATAGTAGCGCGCAGTTTGGTGTCGGTTTCAGGTTCGTTCTCTTTCATTTCCCAGCCAAGACGCTGGTATTCCTGCTCGGCAATAGTACGTGAAAGTTCGCGCAGATTTGACTCTGCTTTTTTATCAGTCTCGACGAACTTTTTGAGCTCGCCAAGTGCAAGGGCAACGATATCCCAGACGCTTTCAACGGTTTCTTTTTTGTAGGCTTGGAGCAGTGGAATTAGCTCGGCGCTTGATGAGATACCGCCGCGTGCAAGCATAGTCTGCTCGTGCAGGAGTTGCAGGCGGTCAATTGCTTCAAGTGAACCACTATGGAGCTGGCCGACAAGCGCTGCCAAGTGATCTGCCGGATAGTGGGTAATGAAATGTGCTGTATCGCCAACATTCAGACGTTCACCTGGTTGAATACTAGTGTTGAGTAGCTTGGTTTCCATGAGCGGTGGGGTGATCGGCACACTTGCTTCAAGTGGAATTGGCCATAGCTTGTCGCTTGGCTCATGTGCGCCGACGAAGAATTGCTCCTGACGTAAGCCACTCTCTTCAATGTGCACGACTGGATAGCCCGGCTGAGATATCCAAGTATTCATAAAGCCGGAAATGTCTTTGCCGCTTGCTTCTGAGAGCTCTTGCCAAAGATCATCTCCTTCGGTGTTTTGATAGGCATACTTTTTAAAGTATGATTGCAATCCAGCGCGGAACGCTTCATGGCCGATGTAGTGCTGGAGCATGCGAAGTAGGCGACCACCCTTAGCGTAGACGATCGCGCCGTCAAAGAGGGTGCTGATCTCATCCGGATGGTTAACCTCAGTTTGTACGGCTTGTACGCCATCGAGTGCATCGCGACGCAAGGCCATAATTGATTCACTTGATGAGTAGTCAAGCCAGATATTCCATTCAGGATGAAGGGCATCAACAGCGATGTATTCCATCAAGTTGGCGAAACTTTCATTGAGCCAGAGATTATTCCACCATTTCATGGTAACGAGGTTGCCAAACCACTGATGTGAAAGCTCGTGAGCGACAACGGTTGCGATGTATCGCTTTGATGAGATACTAGTAGTCTTTGGATCAGCAAGCAGGGCAATTTCACGATAAGTGATAAGTCCCCAGTTTTCCATGGCGCCGGATGAAAAGTCCGGTAGAGCGACATGGTCTGACTTTGGTAGTGGGTATGGTACGCCGAAGTAGTCATCGAAAAACTCAATCGTGCGCGTGGCAATATCAAGGGCAAAATCAAGACTTTCTGGACTTTGGGCTGGCGTGGCCCAGATGTTTACCTCAACGCCGTCTTTCGTCTTGGCGGTTTTTTTGTGCATCTCGCCAACCACCCATGCAAGCAAGTAACTGCTCATGCGCGGAGATGTGTCAAACTTCGTGACAAGCTGCCCGTTTTCTTCGCGTTGCCAATCAACTGGCATATTACCAAGGACCGTGACGCCCGTTTCGGTTGTCAGAGTGACATCGAACGTCGCTTTTGCTTCAGGCTCGTCCACGCAAGGGAAAACTTCACGGGCATGATGACTCTCGAACTGTGTTGCAAGAAGCTCCTTTTTTATGCCATCGTGCTTAAAATAACATGGGTACATGCCATGCATCGCATCGGTGATCGTACCACTAAAGCCAATGACGACGACATGTTTTCCAGCCGGCATATCATTAAGAATGATTTCCAGCTCATCGTTTTCGTGCAGCTCTGTGACTGCTTGCTTGCCATCGACAAGCGCGGTTTCGATAGTCAGGTCTTTGGCGTGCAGATGCAATACATCATCTTGGTGTGACACGCCAGCGAGTGTCACTGTACCCGAGAAGGTACGCGCTTCACGGTCTAGAGCGAGGGAAAGATTATAGTTTTCTGGAGTGAATGAATTGATGAGACGAGAAACTTTTTGCATATGTATAAGTATACTAGAGATATGACGAAGACGCATAGGCGGAGACTGGTGACGACATTATTCGTGTTGCTCTTTGTATTGGCAGGATATGTATCGCAGCAGGATATGAGCCTATTCGTGCCGGCTGCTGAGCCTGTATCACAGCAAGGTAAATCAACGAAAGCACTACTCGAGACACTTGAGGTAAAAGGTAGGGCGCCGAAGACCGGGTATGAACGTACACAATTTGGCGACGGCTGGATGCGGGTCGGAAATTGCGATATGCGTAATATCATCCTAGCTCGCGATCTTACCAGCGAAATCGTTGATAGTAATTGCAAAGTAATCTCCGGTACGTTGAATGACCCGTATACGGGAAAGACGATCCAATTTCTGCGCGGCGCTGAGACAAGCGATGACATACAAATCGATCATGTAGTGGCACTAAGTAACGCTTGGCAGACCGGCGCACAACAATTGTCAAATATAAAGCGCGAGAGCCTTGCGAATGACCCGCTGAATCTTTTAGCAGTTGATGGTCTAGCAAATCAGCAGAAATCTGATGGCGACGCAGCAACATGGCTACCGGCCAATAAGCCGTTTCGCTGTCAATATGTAACAAGACACGTGAATGTGAAGAAGAAGTATCCTCTTTGGGTAACTGTTGCCGAGAAACAGACAATTGAACGGATACTATCCTCTTGTTAGTAGTATGTATTGCGTATTGTCAGGGAGCCTGCTATACTAAAAGACAGTACATTCCGGCCGGCAGGTCGGATTTTTTCATAGAAAGGAAGGAAATAATTAATGGACGATCTAAATATCAAGCAACTCACACTCGCGGTGCGAACTATTGCTGAGGAGAAGAATCTCCCTGAAGAGACAGTGATGAGTGTTATTGAACAGGCAATTGCGGCTGCGTGGCGCCGTGACAACGGTGAACGCGACCAAGAAGTTCGAGCTGTTCTTAATACAAACGACGGTACTGCAAAAGTATTTGTTGCTCGTGAAGTTGTTGAGGAAGTTGGCTCGGATGCGCATGAGATTTCACTTGCGGATGCTAAAAAAGAGAAAAAAGACGCTGAGCTCGGTGATATGATCGAGGAAGAACACGAAGTAACTAGCTTTGGCCGTGTGGCAGCACAGACTGCAAAGCAGGTGGTGCTGCAACGCCTGCGTGAGGCGGAGCGCGAAGTAGTGCTTGAAGAATATGAAGACAAGATCGGTACGGTTGTTACTGGTACAGTGCAGCGTGTTGAGCCACGTGTCGTCCGAATTGAGCTCGGTAAAGCAATTGGTATTTTGCCACAGAGCGAGCAAATTCAGGGAGAGTTCTACAGTATTGGTTCTCGTATCAAAGTCTTTATCAAGGATATTGAGAGAGATAATCGTGGCCCGCAGCTTATTCTGAGTCGCGGTAATGAAGCATTTATCGAGCACCTCTTCCGGCAAGAAGTGCCAGAAATGGAAACTGGTGCCGTAGAGGTAAAAGCGATCGCACGAGAAGCCGGTCGTCGTACAAAGATTGCCGTCTTTTCATCAGTGCCAGGTGTTGATCCAGTCGGTACGTTTGTCGGTGGTCACGGTACCCGCGTACAAGCAGTCATGAATGAAATTGGTGATCAGGAAAAGATCGATATCATTACCTATAAAGAGGATCCGATTGAATTTATCCGTGAAGCACTTAGTCCTGCGGAAGTTGCAAAGGTTGAGATTAATGAAGCTGATAAAAAGGCGAAAGTATTTGTTGCCGAAGATCAGCAATCAATCGCGATTGGTCGTGGCGGTCAAAATGTTCGCCTCGCATCACGTCTAGCTGGCTACGAGCTCGATATCGAGACTGCACAACCAGAAAAGAAGGCTGAACCAAAGCCGAAGAAAAACATTGAAGACAGTCTCTTTAACGCACTTGAGGAAAATGCTGAATAGCCACCCGAGTCTTCATAGTAATCAAATTAGCACTCTCATTGTCAGAGTGCTAATTTTTATGTATACTAGTTAGTAGATCAGTGGCGGAGAAAATGCTTGCGCCTACTGACAAGGAGGAAGATAATAAAAATATGGCTGATGATTTCGCAGAATTCGTGTCGCACTTAACCGATAACGCACGTACAAGTTTGCAGCAGGCAAACGCAATTGCTCGTGGTTACGGTAGTGCTTATATAGGTACAGAGCACTTACTCCTTGGTATCCTTGCTCAAGGCTCGTCAGTCGGCGCAAAAATGTTGGCCGATGCGAATGTGACACTTGATCGTGCCGAAATGGCACTTAATCTAACGCCACGCTCGGTATTGATTGGTACGGGGGCATCTGGACTAAGTGAGACGGCTAAATTGACACTGAAGATGGCATGGGAAATGGCGCAAGAATTTCATCAAGACTTCTTAGGAACCGAGCATATTGTTTACAGTATTTTAGCCCAGAAGAATGCTCGTGCGACTGTACTTCTCAGAGATATGGGTGTTGATATTGAAGATCTCAAGGGTGAACTTGAAGAATTTCTTGATAGACAACAAGAGTCGGTGCAAGTAGAATCGCCTCGTCAAAAGCGAAAGCGCGGGGGTGGTGCCCTTGATACCTTCGGTACTGACCTGACAGCACGGGCTAGATCTGGCGACCTTGATCCTGTCATAGGTCGCGATAAAGAGCAAGAGCGAATGATTACGATACTTATGCGTCGTACTAAGAATAATCCTGTCTTGATTGGTGAGCCGGGTGTCGGTAAGACAGCTGTAGTGGAAGGCTTAGCTCGTCGTATCGCAGCCGAGGAAGTCCCGGAATATCTGCTCGATAAACGGATTATCCAGCTGGATCTTGCTGGTATGATCGCGGGTACTAAGTATCGAGGTGAATTCGAAGAGCGCTTGAAGAAGGTCGTCAATGAGCTTGCTGAACAAAAGAATACAATTATATTTATTGATGAGCTGCACTTGCTTGTTGGTGCAGGTGCTGCAGAAGGTGCGCTTGATGCGGCAAATATGCTCAAGCCAGCGCTGGCCCGCGGCGAGCTTCATCTCATTGGAGCAACGACTCTTGATGAGTACCGTAAGCATATTGAAAAAGATGCTGCGTTAGAGAGACGATTTCAGACAATAGTCGTTAAGGAACCGACCTTGAAAGATACACTTGCGATACTGAAGGGATTGCGGCCATACTACGAGAATCATCACGAGGTGTCTATGAGTGACGAGGTCCTCGAGGATGCAGTATTTATGGCTGATCGGTATGTCTCGGAACGTTTCATGCCTGATAAAGCAATTGATGTTATTGATGAAGCGGCAGCACGCCGGCGATCGCAAATGGGTCAAAAGCCGTCAAGGCAGCGTGATCTTACGAAGCAGATCATACAGCTGAATGAAAAGATGGATGAAGCGGTGAATGCCGAAGACTATGAACGAGCTGCTCTCTACAAGACTCGCCTATCACAACTTCAGAAACAACTTGACGAGTTGGTCGAGAAACAAGAGAAAAAGCAACCTATTACACTTACGAGTGATGATATCGCGCACGCTATTTCTGTAATGACCGGTATACCAGTCAAGCGAGTCAGGCGTTCTGAAGCGGCAACGCTTAGGCGGCTTGAGAAGCATCTTGGTAAATATATTATTGGCCAAGAAGAGGCCGTAGAGAAGGTAGCTCGCGCCGTGAGGCGAAGTCGTAGTGGCGTAGCAAGCCAGAAACGGCCTATTGGGAGCTTTGTGTTCATGGGACCTACCGGAGTTGGCAAGACCGAACTTGCGAAGGTATTAGCCCGTGAAGTATTTGGCAGCGAAGATGCTTTAATTAAAATCGATATGAGCGAGTTTGGCGAGCGTCACAACACTGCACGGTTAGTTGGCGCGCCTGCCGGGTATATTGGCTATGATGACGGCGGTCAATTAACAGACAAAATTCGTCGTCAGCCATACAGTGTGGTCTTGTTTGATGAGATTGAAAAAGCGCATCCTGACGTCTTCCAGATCCTCTTGCAACTACTCGAAGATGGTACGGTGACAGATGCAAAAGGTCGGAGTGTTGATTTTTCAAATACAATTGTTATTTTAACAAGTAATGTTGGTGCTGACGCAATGATGAAAGAGTCGTCGCTTGGCTTCCATGCCTCGTCAAAAGCTGATACTGAAAAACTTGACGAAGTGCATATTGCTAACGCTCGTGCAGCAGAAAAAGCCCTCTCTAAATTAATGCGTCCAGAGCTAATTAATCGCTTTGACGCTCTAGTGACTTTCCGCGCGCTTACGAGGCGTCAGGTAAGAAAGATTTTCGATAATCTTCATAATGAATTGAATGATCGGTTGATGAAGAAGGGCCTAAGGCTAGTCGTCACGCCACCGGTCAAACGGTATATAATCGATCGCGGTTACGATGAGAAGTTTGGCGCGCGTCCACTGAGAAGAGCGATGCAGGATCATCTAGAGCATTCAATCGCAGAAGGGATCTTGGACGAGCGATTTACAAAAGGTGATATACTCAAGGCAGAAATTGTTTCGGGTGAGGTGATAGTAAGTGTTGCAAGAGAAGACGACAAATAAGAGAGGATGGCTCGCAAGCGGAGCTGTGTTACTTGTTTTAGTCTCGTTGATGCTATTTGCTGCTTTCTGGCAGAAGCAGATGATTATTGATTACGTACTTGCAACTCAATATGTAGCCTCATCAGAGGTGGCAAGTATTCGTAGCGATTTAAAACTAACAGGTCGGGGTACTTTGCTGTTTAATGCCAGCCGACCAGAACTTCAGGCCTCTGATGACTTTAATACAAGCTGTCAGCAACAGAAGGAGACGAATAATCCGATTCTTGGATGCTATGTGGTGCAACGTATCTTTATATTTAATGTTGAGAATGAAAAGCTGGAAGGTATCGAAGAGACAACCGCGGCGCATGAGCTGTTGCATGCAGCGTATGAACGTATGGGTGAGGGCGAACGTAATGAAGTGAATGCTGAAATAAAAAAGGTTCTTGCAACCGTTATGACACCTGATCTCAAAAAGCGTCTTGACTACTATCAAAAGACAGAACCGGGCGAAGAATACAACGAACTCTAC
>DASWXM010000016.1:0-15634 GCA_036405515.1 Saccharimonadales bacterium (SeqCode)
GTATTTACCCCAGTCGATGACTTTTGCAACAGGTGGGTCTGCATTTGGAGAGATTTCAACCAAATCCACGCCGGCTTTTTCAGCCGCACTCAGTGCTTCTTCGAGACTCATGATGCCGAGTTGTTCACCGTTTGAGCCGACGACTCGTAGGCGTGATGCTCGGATTGCTTGATTGACTCGAATAGCTTGATTACTGATTTCGTTACTCTCCTTATGGGTTTTCTTGTGAGTGTTCCCGCAGTTATTTGAAACATTCTCGCTCCCGATAATAGCACGACCGCTTCTTTATTTCAAGAGGCGGGAGAGCGATACTGCAGGGCTTCTGCGATATGCCGAGCTGTGATTGAATCCGTGTCTTCAAGATCTGCAATAGTCCGAGCTACTTTGATGATTTTAAAATAGCTTCGTGCAGTCAGCTTAAGCTTCTCTGATGCCGTCTCGAGAAGTTGCTTGGCGTCGTGGGGAAGAGTAATGTACTGCTTGAGTTGACTTGATGAAAGGTTAGCGTTGTAGCGATCACTACTTTTGTAACGATTATTTTGTCGCATTTGTGCGGAGAGGATTGCTTCTACTACCGTGGAGTGTTGCTTTTTATGCAACGATCTTTCAACAAGCAGAGTATTTGTTGAGACACGAGCAATAGGAACAATCATATCAATACGATCAAGAAGTGGGCCTGATAGTTTCTTTTGATAGGTTAATATCTGCGTACTTGAACAGCTACATTCCCGCTGACTATCTCCGTAGTAACCACAAGGACATGGGTTCATTGTAGCGACAAGCATGAAATCGGCAGGATAGTGCACGTAGCCTTGAGCACGGCTGATACTGATAGTCTTATCTTCAAGTGGTTGCCTCAATGACTCAAGCGTGGCTCGTGGATACTCGGGTATTTCATCAAGAAAGAGTACGCCAAGATGGGCAAGACTAATTTCTCCTGGCTTTGGTTTTGTTCCACCCCCAATGAGTGCTGTGCGACTTGCTGTGTGGTGGGGTGTACGGAATGGTCGCTCGGTAATGATGTCCTCGACATGTTCTCCTGCTAGGCTGTGAAGTTTTGTAACAGCGACTTGTTCGCTTTTCGCAAGAGGTGGGAGCAGAGAGACAAGAGTGCGAGCTAACATTGTCTTACCTGCACCTGGCGAACCAGTAAGGAGAATGTTATGTCGGCCTGCGGCAGCAATAACCATCGCGCGTTTTGCTTGCTCCTGGCCGTAGACGTCATCAATCGTTGTGTGGTGTATTGCGCGAGAGCTGGCAACATGATTCGTTGAGGCTGCGGGACTAATTAGGGTCTCCTTCTTGAGATGAAGATACAATTGCTTGAAGGAAGCTACGGGGTAGATAGTGACATCATCTATCAGCTGTGCCTGCTCGACGTTAGCAACTGGTATATAAATAGTCGTAATACCGTGCTTTTTTGCCGTTTCAATAATAGAAATTACTCCTTTGATTGGACGAAGGTCTCCGTTTAGTGCGAGTTCACCAACAAATATTGCATTCTTAGTCTCATCCGGACGAAGTTGTCCACTTGCGGTCAAGATAGAGAGTGCGATAGGGAGATCGTAGTGGCTACCGTCTTTAGGCAGCTCCGCAGGGGCAAGATTGACAATAATTTTCTTTGCAGGGAAGTCAAGCAGGGAGTTTGAGGTAGCGCTGCGCACGCGTTCCTTGGCCTCTTCAATGGCCTTATTGCCGAGACCAACAATTTGCAAGGAGGGAAGTCCATTTTTAATATCACACTCAACCTCGATGAGCGAACCATCAAAACCTATCGGTGCGACTGAATAGATGTTTGCAATGGTGTGCATATATTATTAGTATAAGCTATTTGTCCAGTTATGGGATTGTGGTAAAATACTACAGAGGTCATGGGGCTGATATAGCTTTCGACAGATGGACATTAACAGACTACTTTGCAAGTCGACCACAGACGTAATCTGTATTTTAATTGCAAACCCAATTGCAAAGGCTTGGAATAGCCTGAAGACAGCTTTTGCTGCCCCTCAGCTAGCTCCAGCCGTCAACCTAGCCTAGTCTAGGTCATCGTTTCGTTCAGGTGACATAGGACGATTTAACGGTGTCATATTTATGTCACTCACATTGCGGAAGGGAAGCAGCTTCTGTAATGGACAATTTTCTGCGCGCTGATCAAACTATCTTTGTTTGTTCCTCAGGTTCGTGATGCGTTACAAAGCGTGAAACAAACTAAGCTTGTAGACGAGTAGTACGTTACCATTTGGACGCGGGGGCAGTACCCGCCAGCTCCACCAACTAGTATGAAAATTCCGCTACAATGTAGCGGCTTTTTTGTATCAAAAAGAGGCTGTTGTTAGCAAATAAAAACAACCGCCTGCGAGGAACGGTTGTTTTCTGTGGAGTTTTTGGATTCGTTTTTTGTTTTTGGCCCTTGTATAAGTTTTTTATTCAAGGACTACCCCTATAATAGGTCTTGAAAGCGCTTAAGTCAATACTATTCTGAAAGATTTTTTGAGTAAAAAATACCACGCGTTTTTGGTATATTTTACACGCTATATGTGGTGTTTCATTAATACTTTTTCTAACTAGCACGGTAGACGTACTGTAGGGTGGCGGCGGGACTGCATGTAGCGATATTAATGAAAGATTTTGGGTAAAGTCATGACTAGCAAAACTGTGCAACTTAAAGTTTGATTTTGCTGCAATCTTCAGTTAATTAAGGCATCTACGAAAGCGGCTTGTTAAAGAACGGAGAGTCTCTGTATGGCAAATGCCAAGAATCGTTGGCGGGGCAATTGCTTATCGTTCAGAGGGATGTAAGAAATTAACGATGTAGACTTATGTTCGGTCTTGCAGACTTTTGCTTTAGGGCGGATTGTTCTCGGCGTGGTTTATGTGAATAGTCGGCTGAGTATGCACCAAAAGCAGGCTCGCAAGCAAGGCATAGGGGAGATCGAACCGAAATCCAAAATTGGTCAAAAATGAACAGATCGTAGTTGCGGATGGATTAAGGAGTGTTACAGATTAACTCGTATTAGAGGACTCGCATGATGGTGTTATTTGGAGAATATTCTTTCGTGGTTATATGCTATTTTTACTATATGACAACGTTGCTATATAGACAACGTTAGAGTAAACAACAGATAAGAATAAAAATTACATCTTAATAGTTTGTATATAAAACATCAAATATGTATTGACTAAATAAACTGCTCGTGCTAATGTAAGACTAAGCTTTTACAAAAATAAAAAAGCCAAAAATACCTTAACAATTCAATAAGAAAGATGTGACGTCAAGATTAAGAGAAGTTAATCTTGAACGGAAGATCGGTAACAGCATAAAACAAACAAGAGTAAATAAATTAATTTGAGTCCAATTGGGACTCACGCACCTTACTTTGTGTAGTTTGTTATATAAATGTGGTGTTACCGACGTTCCGCCTAGTTGATAGGCGTCGAACATTTCGAAGAATAGTACCTCTGTACTGAGCTTATCCCTAGTATTTTTAGATAATAGTGAGACTGCTCAGTGCAGGTGTGGAACCTCTTCAACCTATTGCCCCAGCATTTGCTGGAGCGGTCAGTTGCCTCGAGCGGTAGACTGCACTGGAAGCACGCGCCAAATTTTATTCTAGCGGCGGATGTAGCGACCTTTGCATCATAGTATATCGCTCAGGCTTCCTTGTTTTTAATAGTGGTGGTAGAGTAAAAGATATGTTTGGTAGGATATTAACGGTTGTAACACTGGCGGCAGCGATTATACTCAGTCTTATAATCCAATCATCGAGTCCTGCTACAATTGGACCAGTCGGCTTATTGGCCGTCTTTTTTTTGCTTTACGTTATCTTTGTCGGAGTCTTCACGTGGCTCCTGTATGGACTAAGTTTGTTGATTTCCTACGTGCTAAAGCCCATCGTGTTGAAGCGTCCGCTACATTCACTGCCTATCTCTCATGCCTACTATTACGCATCGGTAGCTGCTCTTATACCCATTATATTGTCGGCGATTCAGTCTGTCTCTCGGGTAGGTATCTATGAAGTGATTCTTATTACAGTATTCTTAGTGATTAGTATTTTTTATATCAGAAAACGCTTACAGTAAACTGCTTGTATCCTCTGGTGCTATGCTATAATTACAGATATGGAACCACGATCTTCTGAGCATCTACCAAGTCCGATTGAATATACACCTCAGGTATCAAATACACAGGAGGCTCAGCCGGATGCACGATACGAGCGTCGTGAAAGTACTGTTGAGCGGGCCGGAGAGCAGGTGCATCAAGTGACTCAAGTGCAGGCGCAACCTCCAGCACCCATTGTGCAATTACCAACACCAGTTCAGGCGACCGATGATAACACTCAGGTGGTAGTAGATGATACTCCTCAAGTTGCTGCTGATGATGACCTCATAGAAAAGGAGTGGGTAGACAAAGCTAAGAAGGTCGTTGCTGAAACGAAGGATGATCCGTATGAACGAGAGCGAGCCGTAGGTAGGCTACAGGGAGAGTATTTGCGTAAAAGATACGGGAAAGAGCTTGGCAGTGAGTCTGCCTAGGGGTGGAAATGCTAGCAGCACTTATAGGAGTAATTAGCCTCGTCGCCGGATTGGCAGTTGCTGGTGTTGTAATATTTATTATGTACCAGCGTAGTGTACGTGAGGCAAAAAACTACGAGCGCGGCTTAAAGATGGTGCCGATGATCATACATCTTCCACCGTCAAGCGATGATATACAAGGGGGCGGGCGTGATCAGAGAGATCTTACCGAGGAGGTTCTTTCTCAGGCTCAAGTTATGTACAGCGTTATAGCAAGTACTGCCACAAAGGGCTTTAAGGCCAAGGTGTATGGCCAGAGACATTTGTCATTTGAGATTGTTGCACGTGACGGACTTGTGTATTACTATGCAGTTGTTCCAATAGTGTTAGTTGATGTTGTAAAACAAGCAATAGCAGCTGCATATCCGTCAGCTCGTCTCCAGGAAGTTGAAGAGCATAATATATTCAGCAAAGCTGGAAAAGTAAGCGGGACAATAGGCGGTGAATTTACTCTAAAAAAGAGCTTCGTATATCCTATATCAACTTATATCGATACAAAGCGTGATGCATCGCGGGCACTCCTTAATGCATTATCTTCAGCTACAAGCGAGGATGGGATCGGAATCCAGATATTATTGCGACCTGCACGCGAGGGGTGGGCAAAAGATGCACATAGTAAGATTGAGAAAATTAAAAAGGACAGGGTTGGGGGCAGATCTAGTGGTCATGGCATAGGTGGTGCAGGGCGGGATATCATGAGTGCTTTATGGAAGCCGCCATCAGCTGACGATCACAGAGAGGAGCAGGGGGTAGACAGGCAGCTTACTGCCGCTGAACAAAAAGAGATCGACGCCATCGAGGAGAAAACGCGATATCCAGGCTATGAGGTGCTTGTTCGTGTTGTTGTTTCTTCGAATACTGCTGCACGCTCACAAACATTACTTCGCAATGTAGTCTCTGCGTTTGCTCTCTTCGATTCACAAACGTTTAATGGATTCAGCTTTGCCACCTCGCGTAACATAGAAGAGCTAGTGACATCGTATATATTCCGTTTTTTTCCGCAGACAGTTAAAGCTAATATTCTTAATACAGTAGAACTTGCAACGATTTTTCATCTTCCTGACCAGACAAGTATTCCTACTGCTCAGGTGAAGCGACAGATGTCAAAGCAGGTCGATGGACCGACGGAAGTAATGGATGAAGGTATACTGCTCGGATACAATGAATTTCGTGGAGTGAAGAAGCCGATACGACTTGGTACTAATGACCGTCGCAGACATACTTACATCATCGGTCAGACTGGTACAGGTAAGTCAGTATTACTTGAAAATATTGCGTATCAGGACATGATGGATGGCAAGGGATTTGCATTTGTCGATCCTCATGGTGATTCTGTAGAAAAGTTGCTTGGTAAGGTACCGAAGGAGCGTGTGGAGGATGTCATTTACTTTAATCCAAGTGATATGGACAATCCTATAGGACTTAATATGTTCGAGTTTGATCATCCTGATCAGAAAGACTTCTTGGTTCAGGAGTCAATCAATATGCTGTACGGTCTTTACGATCCAGGGCATACGGGTATTGTAGGTCCTAGACTGGAGCATATCTTCCGCAACTGTGCCTTATTATTGATGAGCGATCCTGCTGGCGGTACTTTTGTTGATATACCGAAGTGTCTTATTGATCCGGAATTTGTGAAGGCTAAGTTAAAGTATGTCACCGACCAGACCGTACTTGATTTTTGGACAAAGGAATTTCCAGCTTCGCAACGCTCCAATGAGGCTGGCGAGGTGATCTCATGGGTTGTGTCAAAGTTCGGACCGTTTATTTCAAATGATGCGATGCGTAATATCATTGGTCAGACTAAGTCAGGATTTAATCTACGAGACATTATGGATAATAAGAAGATACTGTTGGTCAATCTTTCGAAGGGTAAAATGGGTGAGCTTAATTCAAAGCTACTGGGTATTATCTTTGTTATGAAGTTTCAGGCGGCGGCGATGGGAAGGGCGAATATTCCAGAAGATGAACGAGAAGATTTCTGCCTGTTTGTTGACGAGTTTCAAAACTTTGCGACTGATAGTTTTGAATCAATATTGTCTGAGGCGCGTAAGTATCGCCTCAACCTAATCCTCGGTAACCAGTTTATGACACAATTAACCGATAAAATTCGTGAAGCAATTATTGGAAATGTCGGTACTGTGGTTTCGGGTCGTATTGGTATTACCGATGCGGAGATTCTTGAGAAGAAATTCCAGCCGACCTTTGATGCTGAAGATCTGACAAAACTTCCTAATCATGAATCGATCACATCAGTCATGGTAAATAACGTGCCGTCGGCACCATTCAGTATGGCTTGGGTTCCACCAATGGGCGAGATGAATATACAGTTGAGTGGGGCACTAAAGCGTCTGTCATCGGCAAAATATGGGCGTCCTCGTGCCCAAGTGGAAAAAGAAATTTTTGATCGACTTGGTTCGGCCGAAAAAGAGAAGAAGGATCGCTTGGAGAAAATGAAGGCAACTAACAGGATAGGTCAGTCGCCGGGATCAAAGCCGTCGGGATCATCATTTCTAGATGAGTGGCTGGCAAAGCGTCAGAAGCTGCAGGGTGGTGCAACATCTCCGCCTTCCGTCCAGGATTCTCCCGCGCTTCAGATAACTAATGAGATTAGTAAGTCTCAGATATCTCAGCCTCCTATTGTGTCGGTACCCCCAACAGCGCCAGCAGGTGGGAATTCCAGTAGTCTTAAGCTTCGTGACAACGAGCTCTCCGATAGCGAAGATAAGAGTGAAATATCTATTAGGTTACGATAGAAGATCTTTTGGGTCGATGTCACCACAAATAAACTCAGCAGTACTTTTATAAGTACTGCTGAGTGTTAAAATAGTGTATATAAGGTTACTCTACTGCTTGCCGGTAACCATAATCCGGACAAAATCTACAATAATACCCACAAGATAGCCGACAATGAATGCTGCAATTGTCTCAAACCCCGACAAGGGGTAACCAGCATTCTTTGTCCATACATAGATAACAACGGTAAATAAGAATGCAAATACCGATCCAAGCAGCAATGCATTTGGCCGTGCGATGGTTGAACCGACGGCTTCACTAGCTTTTTCTACGGCTTTTACGTGGATAAATTTACTAAAGGCTCGACTTGGCCCAGACATGTGTGACTGGGTTTCAGTCATGGTCTTTTTGAAACTCATATCTGTATTAAGCTTCCGGCGATCAGCCGTACGTGCCTTTCGTCTTTCGGCAGGTGATAGCTCTAATGGCTTTTCGTCCTTCTCGCGACTCTTTTCAATACGCTCTATGTCATCTCTGGCCTTGTCTGCGTTATTCTCGGCGGTGTGACGCTCATGCTCGACGCTCTGCTCTCGTTTTTCCTGTAGGCTTTCATGCAACTCTTTCGTTTGGTCATCAAGTTGCTCTTTTGAGAGGCTTTGTTCGCTGTCTTGTTGTAATCTCTCGCTCATATACTGTTATCCCATCCCTTAAGCTTTATTCTATTCGTTTAAAATGCACCCGCATGAGCATTTCGACGGATAAGTCGTACTTCCTTGCCAAGCTGTCTCGATCGTGCATAGAAGAAGGCAACAATCGCAAGTAATCCGCCGGCAAAAAGCATATTTTCTCCGGGACCTGTGGTTGGAAGTTCGGTCGCCACTTGCTCAACGATGGCTTTTTCTGGACTACAGCCTACCTTTATCCCCGTACTGTTACCGTAGGTGTTTACCATCTTACAGTCGTAGGAATCCTGGTCGCTCTTACCGGTATTTGTAAGAGGGATTTTCTCCATTATTTGAACGACGAATGTTCGACTTTCTTTAACGCCTGGTTTTAGGCTGATGTCCGGCCATGTAAGTGTCTGTTGCTTCTTGTTGAAAGTACCGCCACCGTCATCAATAAGGGTGGTGTATTCAAGCACATCCTTAAGCGATTCTTTCATTGTAATTTTCTCTGCAACGAGTCCTCGGTTTTCTGATGTAATAGTGTAGGCGATCTTGTCACCTGATTTTGCAATCTTTGTTGTTGCGTTTACATTACCTTGGCTCATATTTGCTGCAGTCTTCGTATTAATGATGTCTGAGCTACAACGCTCATCTTTAACCCATATATTCGGATTGTCTGGACATGGCTGACAATCCGGGTGGTCTACAGGTAGTGATGGATTATATTGGCACATTTCAGGAGGAGTGACAGTGAACGGCTTTACGCAGTCGCCTGGATTATCCGTGACGTTACCAATACTTGTAGATACAGTGAGTTCTGCAGTATAGTCACCCGGAGATTTTACTGTAACATCCTCAGCTACCGCAGACTGCGCCTTTGTATCTACTGATCGTACTGCAATTACAGCACCTTCTTTATTTTTGACAGTAAATGTATATTTGCTGATTGTGGCTCCCCCAGATACAGCAGCGGTACCGCTAAGCTGCAAGATAGTCCGGTTGGCTATTGTGGCGTTAAGGTTTGTACAGATAGCTTGAGGCGTCTCCTTTACAGGTGGAGGTGTGACGGTGAATGTTGTCTTACAGTCCGGGCCGCCCTTATCACCTTCGCTTGTCTTTACTTTTAAGGTAGCTGCATAGTTGCCAGGTGCAAGTGTGAATGTTACTGATTGGCTTTCTTTGCCAGTTTGTACCTTGTTGTGATAAACAGCTACAGAATTAGCATTAGTAACATCAAAGACATATGCCTTGATTTTTGCTTTGTTCTTCACCTTGGCTTTTCCTGTCAGGGTTACTCGTTGATTAGATACAGTAGCTTCAAGGTCTCTACACTTTGCAACTGGTGCGGGAGGAGGGCTTGGCGGTTTGCTCGTAATAAGATTGCCACAGTCTATCTTAATAGCAAACCAGCCAAAGGTGGCCGACTTTCCCGCGAACACGGCATGTGATGTTTTCGCGCCTGCAGTAAGCGTCATCGGACGATAGTAAACGGTTCCACCACCATAATTCCATGACCGCTGGCCTTGCGCGTAGCTATAAAGACTTGTTCGTGACCAGTTATAATGACCCGCTTCGCCAATAGTTGTTCTTGAGAGACTCTTTACCTCGGCTCTTGTGATGCCAAGTGAATTCAATGTGCTCTTGAGTTTGCCGGTATTAGCATCGTAGTGTTTGAGTAGATCGTCTTTACTGCGAACACCTCCTGGAATGAAGTCTGCCGTACTCGAAGCATTGGCTGCTTCTGGCGGCGAGAATACTGCGAATGACTGAACGACCAACGCGAGGGCGGTCATGATTAATCCGGCTTTACGGGTAGCTTCCTCTTTGCGGAGTCGGCGAGCATAGAAGCCCAGCTGCCCCACAAGTGCGGGGCTGAAAGGCAGATTGGCGACGATTTTACGAAACATACACTGTTCCTTTTTATTTTTAAGCGTTTTCACATCTAGATTAGCATAAGAATTGTGTTCAGGGCAAGCACTTGAGTGAATAAAAATAGTTCGATATAATAGGCCTAGTGTAAATAGCAGTTACGGCTGAAAAAGTGAGGGAAAATGGCGAAGAAGACAGCTGATGGCTCGTATGACGGGTCGCAAATTCAAGTCCTCGAGGGACTTGAGCCGGTTCGTAAGCGACCGGGTATGTATATTGGTAGCACCGGCTACGATGGGGTACACCATCTTATTAAAGAGATCGCGGATAACTCGATTGATGAAGCGATCGCGGGCTTTGCGACGCGCGTAGATGTCCAGATCTTGCAGGATGGTGGTATTACGATTACGGATGATGGTCGTGGCATTCCGGTAGATAAGCACGCAAAAACAGGTTTGAGTACGCTTGAAACAGTACTGACAGTCCTGCATGCTGGAGGAAAATTCGGCGGTGGCGGCTATAAGGTATCATCAGGACTCCATGGTGTGGGCTCCAGCGTGGTAAACGCATTATCAACCAAACTCATTGCGGAAGTTGTACAAAAAGGTGAGCTCTATCGGATTGAGTTTGCGCAAGGCGCGTCGCTTGCGCCCTTAAAGAAGGTGGGTAAGACAGATCGTCCAACGGGTACGAGCATTACTTTTTACCCGGATCCAACTATCTTTAAGGAGACGGTAGAATTTGACTATAAGTGGGTGGTGAACTACCTCAGACACCAAGCATATCTAACGAAGGGTATTTTTACCTCAGTTGTTGATGATAGAACTGGTGAGCGTGAAGCATTTTATTTCGAGGGCGGTATCCAAAGCTATGTAAAGCATTTGAATATTGGCAAAGATGTTCTTTCTGATGCACCATTCTATGTTGAAAAGCAAGTCGAAGACTCAATGGTGGAAGTTGCTATTCAATATAATGATAGTTATCTTGAGACCGTGAAACCGTTTGCTAACAATGTGCTTACTCCGGACGGTGGTACGCATGTGATCGGATTCCGCTCGGCACTGACGCGGACGATCAACGACTATGCCCGTAAGGCAGGTCTGCTCAAGGAAAAGGAAGAAAACCTTACTGGTGACGATATTCGAGAGGGTCTGACCGCAATCATCCTCGTGAAGCTACCGGATCCACAGTTCGAAGGCCAGACAAAGAACAAACTGGGTAATCCGGAAGTCCGCCGCTATGTCGAACAGGTAATGAACGAATACTTTGCCTACTATCTAGATGAAAATCCGGATATTGCAAAGAAGATCGTCAACAAATCTGTACTGGCAGCCCGTGCTCGCAAGGCAGCCCGCGCAGCCCGTGACAACGTGCTTCGTAAGGGTGCACTCGATGGTATGGGGCTTCCTGGTAAGCTTTGGGACTGTTCATCAAAAAGCCCGAGTGACAGTGAAATCTATATTGTAGAGGGTAACTCCGCTGCTGGTTCCGCGAAAGAAGGACGGGACAATAAGACGCAAGCGATTCTGCCACTTCGTGGTAAGGTGCTCAATACTGAACGTGCTCGTCTCGACAAAATGTTCGCTAATAAAGAGATCGTAGCGATGATTCAGGCATTTGGCGTGGGAATCGGGGAGCAGTTTGATATTAACGGCCTACGTTATCATAAGATTATCATTATGACCGATGCCGATGTGGACGGTAGTCACATCTCAACCTTGCTGCTCACATTCTTCTTCCGCTACATGAGGGAAGTAGTTGAAGGCGGCTATATCTATCTTGCGAAGCCGCCACTTTACAGCATCAATCGTGGACAGAAGAAGGTCTATGCATATGATGAAACTGAGCTCGATAGCATCATCGATGGGCTAATCGCTGAAAGGACGGAACGCGGTACGGCCGTATCGGCCGACGACGACAGGACGAAGCAGGCCGGTGTAACAATCTCGCGCTTTAAGGGATTGGGTGAGATGGACGCAGAACAGCTCTGGGAGACAACCATGAATCCAGAGAACCGAGTGCTAATCCAAGTGCGGGTAGAGGATGCCGAAGAAGCTGACGCTATCTTTACAAAACTGATGGGTGACGAGGTAAGTATGCGTCGAAGCTTTATCCAGGCACGGGCAAAAGAAGCTGATCTAGAAGAATTGGACGTATAATTATGGATGATGAAATGAATACAACACCTGTAAACAATGAAACACCCCTAGAGGGCGAGATAGTAACTCCTGGTCTAGAGCGTCGAACTCTCGAAAACGTCATGCAGGACAGTTTCTTTAGGTACTCGATGAGTGTCATTATCGATCGTGCACTGCCAGACGTCCGTGACGGCCTTAAGCCGGTTCATCGTCGTATCTTGTTCTCGATGAACCAAAACGGCAATCGCTCAAATAGCAAGTTTGTTAAAAGTGCCCGTATCGTCGGTGATGTCATGGGTAAGTATCATCCGCATGGTGACTCTGCGATTTACGACTCGATGGTTCGCTTGGCGCAGCCCTGGTCGCTTCGCTACCCGATGATTCAAGGCCAAGGTAATTTCGGATCGATGGATGGTGATGAAGCTGCTGCGATGCGATATACCGAGGCACGTATGGCGAAACCGGCCGACGAAATGTTGGTGGATATCGATAAGGATACGATTGATTTTCGTGATAACTTTGATGGCTCCGAGCAGGAACCGGTTGTTCTTCCGGCAAAGCTGCCAAACCTTCTTCTTAACGGCCAGATCGGTATCGCAGTCGGTATGGCAACTAATATTCCACCGCATAACCTTGGTGAGCTTGTGGACGCATCAATCGAGCTGATTGATAATGAAGACGCGACATTGGATGATCTACTCAAACACGTAAAGGGTCCGGACTTCCCGACCGGTGCGACTATCTATGGTGGTGCGCCAATGAAGCAAGCGTACCAGACAGGCCGTGGTAGCGTGATGGTGCGTGCGGTAGCCGATATCGAAGAAACCAAGAAGGGCCGTCATCAAATTGTTGTTACTGAAGTACCTTATGGTGTAAATAAGGCAACACTTATTGAAAAGATTGCCGAATTGGTCAAAGACAAGAAGATTACCGGCATTAGTGATCTCCGCGATGAGACGGCACGTGGAAAGGTGCGCGTTGTTATTGAGCTCAAGAAAGATGCGTACCCAAAGAAGCTTCTTAACCAGCTCTATAAACTAACAGCGCTTCAGACAAGTTTCAATTTCAATATGCTTGCGCTGATTGATGGTATTCAGCCGCGCGTGCTTGGTCTCCAGGAGATGCTTCAAGAATTTGTGAAGCACCGCCAGAAGGTAGTACGACGACGTACAGAATTTGAACTGAAAAAAGCCAAAGAGCGTGCGCATATCCTCGAAGGTTATAAGATCGCACTCGATAACATTGATGAAGTAATCGCAACAATCCGGGCCAGTAAGACCCAGGATGAGGCTGAGAAGAACTTGATCAAGAAGTTCAAACTCAGTGAGATTCAGGCAAAAGCTATTCTTGCTATGCAGTTGCGTCGTCTGACCGGGCTTGAACGTCAAGCAATTGAGAATGAACTCAATGAACTCATTAAGCTGATCACGAAGCTTGAAGGTATTCTCGCTGATGAAAATGAGATCCTCAAGATCATCAAGACTGAGTTACTTGAGATGAAAGAGAAGTATGGAGACGAACGTCGATCAAAGATGATCAACCATGAACTTGGTAAGTTCTCTGATGAAGAACTTATTCCAGAAGAAGAGAGCGTCATACTTCTTACGACGGAAAACTACATCAAGCGTACGCTCCTTAGTGAATATCGTCGCCAGAATCGTGGCGGCAAGGGCAAGAGAGGCATGACGACTAAGGAAGAAGATGTTATTGATCAGCTTGTTCCAACAAGTACTCATGACTATTTACTATTCTTTACCAATAAAGGTCGTGTATTCCGTCTGAAGGCATACGAAGTGCCAGCGGCAAGCCTGCAAGCCAAGGGTGTTGCGGCAGTGAACCTGCTTCAACTTCAACCTGAAGAGAAGATCACGTCGATCATCAAGCATGAAAAAGATGCGAAAGATGATGGCTATCTATTTATGGCAACCTGCAAGGGTACAGTGAAAAAGACGCCACTTGAAGCCTATGCGAATATTCGTACTAACGGACTAATCGCTATTAATCTTGATGATGGCGATGAGCTGCGCTGGATTAAGAAGACAGACGGTGAAAGCGACGTAATCGTATCAACATCTGCAGGACAGGCGGTCCGCTTCAATGAGAAAGATGTTCGCCCTATGGGACGCTCAGCACGCGGTGTGCGCGGTGCTCGCCTCAGGCCGAATGACACAGTAGTTGGCATGGATGTGGTGACGTCTCCAGACCAGACACTACTTGTGATCAGTGAAAAAGGCTTTGGCAAGAAGACGAAAGCTGATAATTTCCCAAGTCATAAGCGCGGAGGCGTTGGTATCAAAGCAGCTGTAGTGACCGCAAAGACTGGCCCAATCATATCCGTACAGACAATTGACCCTGACATGAAAGAAGCGCTGCTGATCTCAAAGAACGGTCAGACGATTCGTCTTAGTCTCGATGATATAAAGGTACTGGGTAGGACGACTCAAGGAGTAACGATCATGCGCCTCGGTAGTGGAGATAGTGTATCTTCAATCGGGCTTATGCCAGAACCAGTGAAAGATGAGGAGAACTAGATGGAGTTTTCGCCTTACCTGATTGCCATTGCGTTCGGGTGGGTGATTGCCCAAGGCTTGAAGTATGTCTTTGCGGTCGTAAAGACAAGACGGCTTAGCCAGCTTCGTCAGCTATATCTTTCTGGCAATATGCCAAGCTCTCATAGTGCGACAGTAGTAGCACTTGCGACAGTAGTTGGTTTAAAAGACGGCTTTGAATCAGCCGTCTTTGCCGTTGCTGCGTTGTTTGCGGCGATTGTTATGTATGACTCAATGATGGTTCGTCGTTCGTCTGGAGAGCAGGGAGCTGCGATCCAACAGCTTATTAAGACTCTGAAGAGCAACGTACGACTACCACGAGCTGCAAAGGGCCACACCCCTGTTGAAGTACTTGTTGGAGCGGCTCTAGGCGCTGTAATTGGTCTAGTTGTCTTTTTCGCTACAAAGTAACTACGAGAAAAGTATTGACGTACCACCACTTTTTACGATATGATGGACAAAGTCTGGCTGCGAGGGAAATAGACATCAAGTCTGTTCTGAGTGGTGAGAAACATGCAATTTAACAATTTGATTGTGCAATTTTTAGATAATTATTTATCTATGAAAGTCAATTTATTGATTTTCACATCGTCAGTCTATTTTGAGTAGACGTTTTCTTTTATGGAAACTTCAATACACTCTATTTTTATGGAGAGTTTGATCCTGGCTCAGGATGAACGCTGGCGGCGTGCCTAATACATGCAAGTCGAGCGGCAGCGCGAGTAGTTTACTACTTGGCGGCGAGCGGCGGACGGCTGAGTAACGCGTAGGAACGTGCCCCAAAGTGAGGGATAAGCACCGGAAACGGTGTCTAATACCGCATATGATCCTCGGATTAAAGAATTTATTCGCTTTGGGAGCGGCCTGCGTATGATTAGATAGTTGGTGAGGTAATGGCTCACCAAGTCTACGATCATTAGCTGGTCTGAGAGGATGATCAGCCAGACTGGGACTGAGACACGGCCCAGACTCCTACGGGAGGCAGCAGTAAGGAATCTTCCACAATGGGGGCAACCCTGATGGAGCAACGCCGCGTGCAGGATGAAGGCCTTCGGGTCGTAAACTGCTTTTATTAGTGAAGAATATGACGGTAACTAATGAATAA
>DASWXM010000017.1:0-5713 GCA_036405515.1 Saccharimonadales bacterium (SeqCode)
ACAACCGCCAGCAAAGCTACTCGCAGAAATTCAAAAAACTTCGATGGCGGTGTGGTGGACCGTAGTTTCATCTACGCTTAGTATATTGCTTATGCTCCGTAGCCGTCAAGCATCTTCAGCAAGTAGCGCCGCCAGTACACCATTCGTCCAGCCAAATCCGTCCTGCAAAGGATATTCGCCACCACCGCCTAAACCTACACCATCAAGTACATTATATTTTTCGATGAGTTTGTGCTGCTCTGTATACACTTTCATATTGAGCGTCACCCAACGCCGTTTGATTTCATGAGCCAGCTCATGATGTCCGTAATTCCTCAGGCCCTCGATCACAATCCAGTGAAGGGGTGCCCATCCATTTGCCCCATCCCACTGTTGTCTGTTCTCAATCAAGCTCGTCATAAGTCCACCTTTTTTCAGAAAGTCTCTCTTGAGTCGAGCTGCTACAGCATCGGCCTGCTGCTTTGTCGCAACACGTACATAGAGCGGAAATACGCCAGCCAGCGTAATTCTATCAGTCTGTGTGTTGTGATGAAAATTATAATCAACGAAAAACTTCTCACTATCACTCCAGCAATACTGCTGAATCGATTTTTCACGTTTGTCGGCAAGTGTCTGAAATTTGCGGGCAAGCAACGGATTTTTAAGCAATCGATACGTTTCGGCAATTGTTCGTTCTAGCTGGAGTAACAAACAGTTTAAATCTATTGGCACGATATCAGCCGTGTGAATCGTACGGATATCTCCAGGCTCAAGAAACCATCGGGAACTAAAATCCCAGCCGCTTTCTGCCGCAGCCCGTAAATGGAGGTACAATCGCTCCGAGTCTCTTTCTATAGCGCCCTTTGCTGTTTCAACATCTTCCCGCAAGCTTTCCGGTCGCGGCTGACGTTTATTATCATAGTAACGGTTCAGATATGCATCATTCGGCATCTCAACCACACGAGCAAATGCCTTATGCTCCATCTTCGTCAGTTTTGTCCGTCCCTTCATCCAGAAACGATACTCTGCAAGCATGTATGGCAGGTACTCTGCAAACGTACGCGTGCGACCTTTGTGTTTTGCGAGCAGTCGCACCATATAGCTAAAAAAGGGTGGTTGCGAGCGGCTTGTAAAATAACTACGGTTTGCCGTCGGAATAAACCCGAACTTTCTAATCATGAACGCATAGTTCTTCATCATTCCCTCGATCATATCCCAACGATTATCAGCCGCAAGGCCAAGCATGATGAAATACGAATCCCAGTAAAACTGCTCAGAAAAACGCCCTCCCGGAACAATATACGGATATGGCAGAGCAAGTAGCGAGCCGCGAGTAAGGCGGTTGCGACGCTCGAGTACATCCCACAATTCGGAGATATGCTCACTTACCGTGTGGTGTGAATTTGTATGATATTCCTCACGACCTTTATGCGAAGCAAACTCATAGAAATGCCGATTTACAAACTCGCGTAAGTCAAACTCGGGGTCTTCACGAGCTAGCAAATACTCTTTCTGGATTTCTTTCATCCGGCCTCGAGGTATTAAATCAGCGAACGTTTTGCCATCATCATAAATCTTATTTGTCTGAACCTTTTCAAATAATTCACCGAGCGCTTCGTCCGGACTCTTACTTGTACGCAACAACACTCCTGTAGTCTTTACAAGGTTCGTCTTTAAATAATCACTGCGCGGTAAACGTAAGGACTTTGGCATGTACTCTATTATAGCGTAAGGAAGTAAGCAAAAAAATCAAAAATCCGCCGTAATTATCGGCGGATTTTGATACTAGATGCTCGGCTTATTTTGCAGCGCGCTTACGCTCATTAGCATTAAGGTAGCGTTTGCGAAGACGAAGGCTTTTTGGTGTTACCTCAAGCAGCTCATCATCAGCAATAAAGTCGATACATTGCTCGAGGCTGAGATCGGTAAATGGTGTCAGCTGCACCACACCATCACTCGAGCTTGAGCGCATATTTGTGAGATGCTTTGCTTTACAGACATTAATCTCCATATCCTCTTGACGGCGGTTTAGCCCGACAATCATACCTGAGTAGACTTCAACACCCGGACCAACGTACAATTCACCACGTGCTTCAGCTGCCTGCAGTGCATACGGAGTGGTTGTACCGGCCTCGAATGCAAGTAATACACCGTTTCGAGTCTGTGGCATCTTGCCGCCCATAGGCTGGTAACCGTGCGGGAGGCTGTTCATAATCACCGTACCTTTAGTAGCGGTGAGTAAAATATTACGTAGACCGATCAACGCGCGAGTTGGCAGAATGTAATCAAGTCGAGTCGTACCGCTAGCAGTCGTTTCCTGCCCGCGCATTTCCGCACGACGAGCACCAAGCTCCTGACTGATCGCGCCGACAAACTCTGCACCGACTTCGATATAGAGCTCTTCGACTGGTTCTTTCGTGACACCGTCTTCTTCGATCGTCACTACTTGTGGACGTCCGACTTCGAATTCATAGCCTTCGCGACGCAGTGTTTCAATAAGTACGCTCAGGTGCAGCTCACCACGACCGGAAACTGTGAAGCCAATACCATCATCTGCGACTCGTAG
The DNA here is from genome assembly GCA_036405515.1 of Saccharimonadales bacterium (SeqCode). Classification (GTDB taxonomy): domain Bacteria; phylum Patescibacteriota; class Saccharimonadia; order Saccharimonadales; family Saccharimonadaceae; genus JASLCR01. Next base: position 2,546 of record DASWXM010000017.1, read on the forward strand.
GCTAACGTTTGTCTCGAGTTCTTTTTTCAAGCGATCGCCGATCTGACGTGAGGTATTAAACTCACCCTCACGACCCTTCATAGGGCTGGTGTTCGGGCCAAGGTACATACTGATCGTCGGTGCTTCGATGTCAATCGTTGGTAATGCCTCAGGATTTTCTTTATCTGCGATTGTCTCACCGATATGTGCATCGGCAACACCTGTTAGAGCCACAATATCACCTGCACATGCTTCATCAACCTCTTCGCGATTGAGTCCACGATAGCCAAATACTTTTTCGATACGCCCAGAAATCTGTGTGCCATCTCGCTTGATAAGCACGATAGACTGTGCACGCTTTGCCGTACCGCGAGTTACACGGCCAATAGCATATTTTCCGACGAATGAATCATACTGCAAGCTTGTGACGAGCAACTGCAAAGAGCCTGTCGTATCAACATCGGGCGCAGAGATGTCGTTGATAATCGCGCCGAAGATTGGCTCAAGGTCGGCATGCTCACTTGGGTTTTCTGGTATAGAAGTCCACGCTTTACCCTCACGACCGATCGCATAATAGATAGGATAATGAAGCTGCGAGTCATCTGTCGCAAGCTCGAGGAAAAGATCCGCAAGCTCGTCTTCAACTTCCTCGACTCGACGTGCCGGCTTATCGATCTTGTTAATCACAACAACTGGCTTGAGGCCAAGTTCGAGTGCTTTCGTGAGCACAAACTTCGTCTGAGGCATTGGGCCTTCTTGCGCATCAACGATCAGAAGTACACCATCAGCCATATTGAGCGTACGCTCCACCTCACCACTAAAATCGGCGTGTCCTGGAGTATCAATAATATTGATTTTATAGTCACCGTGATAGATCGACGTTTGTTTAGCAGTGATAGTAATACCGCGCTCATGCTCCTGATCGCCAGAATCCATGATGAGCTCCTGACTCATCTCGGCCTGATTGTCACGAAAGGTGTTTGACTGCTTCAGAAGCCCATCGACCAAGGTTGTTTTTCCATGGTCAACGTGGGCGATGATTGCAATATTGCGAATAAATTTTGGATCTTTCATAAAATAACACCCTACTTACCGAGGGCTCCTTATTAAGCATTATACCACTTATTCGACATTATATCTATAGCGCCTCTTGACGCCATACTACTTAGGGGAATACCATAAGAAATAAAATCATAAGCATAAATAAGCGGAGAGATACTATGCGGCATAATGATGCATATCGAACAAATAGAAGACTTCGAAGTAAAGGCTCGCATGATTTAGTCCTTATAGGTATTATAATAGTCTTCATTCTTAGCGTGCTTGGCTTTATCGCATATAGCGCATGGGACAAGCAAAGCACAAAGGCGGGAGGCGACACTCCGGTTATTCGTGTCGCAACATACAATATACTCTCGCAGCAATGGGATGGTCAGACAAAGCTTGACACATGGAGCCAACGCAAATCTCGTGTGTTTAGTAAAATCGACGATGCAGCGCCGGGAATTATTGGCCTCCAAGAGGTGACGAATAAATATCCAAACAAGACCGGTACATCTTCTCAGCGCAGTGCTGTGGTGTCGTTTATGGAATCAAAGGGCTATGCAAGTCATGTAGGATCACGCGACAATTCCGACCCTATATTTTATAAGAGAAGCGCCTTTACATATGCCAGTAAAGGTGAGCAGCTCATCGTCCCTAAAGCAACTAGTGCTGACGCAAAAGGACCCGCTGCACGGTACCTTACCTGGCTACGGCTCAAAAAAAATGGGGAAAACATACTGGCACTCAATTATCACTTTAACCAATATAGGATGGCCGATGATCGAGAGATATCGCGACTCCGAGAAAAATTAGCTCTCATCAAAAGGCCAGGTGACCACATCATTTTTACAGGCGACTTTAACGGTCGCGACTATAAAGTGCGAAATGCAATAGGCTTATGGAAAATGGATAAGGCAGACTCAGTCAACCATATTTTGGCTACATACAATGTCAGTCGAGAAGGCGTACCGGGATGGAGAGACTACGGCAAAGGCAATCCCGCAGCATCTGATCACTCTCTGATACTTGTCCGAGCCGGCATCCAGTAATATTCAGATAGTAAAATGGTGGAGCATAGCGGATTCGAACCGCTCACCTCTTCGCTGCCAGCGAAGCGCTCTAGCCAAATGAGCTAATGCCCCAAATTAAGCCGAAGCGATGCTTCGTACAGAACCTATCTTAGCAAAATAAGATTTTTCTTCAAAGCAGTACAACTTTTCTCAAACTAACGCGCAGTTATAGATGCCGTTACTAAGGGATGGTCAGAGACCTTATTGGCTATGTTCGACTTATCAATATTTTTATCCTGAATCCCAATCTGAGAAGCATGGATATAGAATATGTGGTCTACATTCGTGTCAGCTCGCGGCTTTCCGCATATCCCAGATCCGTTATTGCCAAAAATATTTGTCATTAGCGGCGTCAGCATACACTGTGCGCTCACTTTGCCGTCCGACCCATCATTGAAATCACCAGCAATGAAAATAGGATACCCGTCATCTTTTACGCTATTAATGGCGTTTCGCTCTCTTTTTAGGGACTCTTCTCGTTTATTCCGAGTTGCCGCATCTGTTCCGTTGACATTGTGAATACCCATAAACCAAATTTTTTTACCAGATCGTTTCTGTTCGAGTAGTACGAATACCTGCTTCTTTGTACCAGCTGCAGGGACTGAAATATATTCAGTCTTTATCAACTTCCAATCATCCTTGCGCCAAATCACGGCACGTCCTTGACCTCTTGTATCACCCATAGCAAGCCCCCAAGTATCTGAATACTGCTTACGAATCATCTCACGCTGATCTGGATACACCTCTTGTATGGCAGCAACCGTCACCTTTTTATCTTCAAGAATTTTCATTGCCTTAGGGAGGCGCACACTGGCGCTTGGCCAATTTGTCTTACTTCCACCTGGCTCGTCTGTATGTTTAGAGCCAAGGATATTAAAGGTGGCAATTTTAAAATTTAGAAACTTGCCTTTTTCGCCATCACCATTTTGTGCGCCGCTTCCTCCTTCGTCACCCCCCACCCTCTCCGTCGGTGTATTACTCGCCACTGGTGCGTTGAGATCTCGACTAAACACACCACCAGGGATAAGGAACTGGATAAAGCTATACATCCCTGCAAAGAGGACGAGTCCAACCA